>JANMRU010000057.1:0-7297 GCA_031388585.1 Pseudanabaena sp. SOY_30_concoct_251
CAAAATTGGGTTTTATTTAATCCTCGTTCCTAACTGGTAAAATGATGAAAGTTTCTATTTTTAGTACGAAGTCATACGATCGCCAATTTTTTACAGCCGCTAATGCCCAACATCAACATGAACTCATATTTTTAGAACCACGGCTCGATCGTCAAACCGCTCTGCTGGCTAAGAATACAGCGGAACGCATCCCCTCGGGAATCGCCGTTTGTATCTTTGTTAATGATGAAGTCGATAAAGACACGATAGAAGTTCTGGCAAACCATAATGTGAGCTTAATAGCTCTGCGCTCTGCTGGGTACAACAATGTCGATGTGCAAGCAGCTAAAAATCTGGGCATCAAACTGGTGCGAGTACCTGCTTATTCTCCCTTTGCTGTCGCCGAGCACACTGTGGGACTAATCCTGACCCTCAACCGCAAACTCCATCGGGCATATAACCGCGTGCGTGAGGGCAACTTTTCATTAGAAGGATTGCTCGGATTTGATTTACGCGGTCGCACGATCGGCATTATCGGCACAGGTAGAATTGGGACAGTCGTTGCCCAAATCATGACGGGGTTTGGTTGCAAGGTGATCGCCTACGATCTCTTCCATAATCCTCAATGTGAGGCGATCGCAGTTCAATATGTAGATATGCCTCAACTGCTATCTCAATCAGATATCATCACCCTTCATTGTCCATTAACTTCAGAGACGCAACATTTAATTAATAGGTCGGCGATCGCCCAAATGAAGCCCCAAGTCATGCTCATTAACACCAGTCGTGGAGCATTAATCGACACAAATGCCGTCATAACCGCACTCAAATCATCGCAAATTGGCGCATTAGGATTAGACGTATACGAACAAGAATCGGAATTATTCTTTGAAGATCGCTCGAATCGAATTATGCAAGATGATACCTTTGCCCGATTGATGACTTTTCCTAATGTGATGATTACGGGACATCAGGCATTCTTTACTGAAGATGCGATGAAAGCGATCGCCGAAGTGACATTAGCGAATATCACACAAATAGAACAAGGACAAACCTGTGAAAATGAGATTTAATCGAAGCTTAGTCGTTCAAAATCTTTTTGCCGATCGCATTTCCAGAGATATCAAGATCATACACAATTGGTACACCCGTTGCTAGTTCTAGGGCTGTTACTTCCTCTGGACTTAGGCGATCGAGCATCATAATGATGGAACGCAAAGAGTTCCCATGGGCAGCAATTAGAACGTTTTCACCTTGAAGCAGATGGGGCAGAATACGGATTTTGAAATAAGCAATCACTCGCTTTTGAGTATCCTCTAAACTTTCTCCACCAGGTGGTCGGACACTATAAGACCTCCGCCACTCATGCACCTTTTCATTGCCATACTTGATCGCAGTTTCAGCTTTATTCAAGCCTTGCAATTCACCATAAAACCGCTCATCTAGAGCAGCATTTGTGAATATAGGCAGCTCTTCGGCTAGGTTTCCATCGTAACTATCCCAGCCATTCCAATCTTGGTCAGACTGTTCGTGCTTAATAATCGGAATTTTGCCATCACAGATATCATCGCGTTCAGTCAGGCAAATTGTTGCTGTCTCGATCGCCCGAATTAATTTGCTGGTAAAACAGACATTTACGCGATAACCACTAAGGCGACAAGAGGCGATCGTTGCCTCAGCCCGACCACGTTCACTCAAGGGGACATCTACCCATCCCGTAAATTTATTGAGGGCATTCCATAGGCTTTGTCCGTGTCGAACCAAAATAAGTTGAGCCATTATCTCTTTACCATAACTTGTAATTCTCTACCTAAATAATAGCTATCCTTAATGATAAAAAGGGATAAATAAGTTTTGTAGTGTATTTAATCAATTCACACCTTAAATCAATCATGCTTGACCATAAATAGGTGAGAAAGTATATATTTGCGTCAATGGCGGAGATAAAATGACATTCATCCGAACTTTCCGATTCCTCACACTGATATTAACTTCGTTTAGTCTCAGTTTATCTATGACACATTTGTTAGAGTTGCCACAGCGGATGCAATTCGACCAGCAACTGTGGATTAAAGTGACAGTCTTTGAAAATGTTTATAAGTTGTTTGGTTCAGTTGGTGCAGTTTTTGAAATCACTGCGATTCTGGCAGCAATTGTGTTGATATTTTTGGTTCGCAGGCGCGGCTCAACTTTTTGCTGGACGCTTGGCGGCGCAATTTTCTTGGTCATGGCGTTTGTGAGTTGGATCGTTTTTATTGCACCAATGAATGCTGAATTCGCTAGATGGTTGACGAATCCCATTCCAGCAGATTGGATGCGATATCGGGATCAATGGGAATATGCACACGCAATAAATGCTGTTATCAAAATCATTGGGTTAAGTTTACTCACGATATCTGTACTTGTAGAAACTCCAAAAAAGACAGAAATCGATTCTGAGCATAAGTAAATCAGACACTTCAGTTAAAAACAACTCATCTTATAACCCAAACATATTATGAAAAGAACTAAGTTTATTGGAATTACTGGTGGCGCGATCGCTGCAACTGTAACTACAGCTTATCTATTAAGCGATCGCAGTAATCTCTCAAGGGAAAATATAAAACAGGCAGATAATAATAACGACCTTCTCAAATCAGATGAAAAAGAGATTTTATTCCTCGCCTCCCTCGCTCCCAGCGCTCACAATTCCCAGCCTTGGTTTGTGCAATATATTGAGCCTTACCACTGGATCATTGGCAACGACAAAAGTAAATGGCTTCCTGCTGTTGATCCAGATCAGAGAGAAACGATTTTATCCATTGGTACGTTTATTCAAAATCTCGAATACGCTGCTGGTTCCTTTGGCTACGTCTGCCATTGGAATTTATTAGCCAAGTCAAATCAAGATGAGCAGGTAGTGGAAGTAAAACTGAACAAAATAGAATCCAGAAATCCTTTTGACATTGCAAAAATTAAAAATCGCCGTACTGTACGCTCCAATTTCTTAAACGATGAACTAAAAAAAGAGGATCTCGCCTATCTTATCAATGCAGACTCAGATTTTATTCATTACCTACCCACTTCTGGAAAGGAAAGCAAATTTATAGACCAACAAACCATTATTGCCAACCGCCTGCAAAGCGATCGCAACCCAGCACAACAAGAGTTAGCCGATTGGATCAGATTCTCCACACAAGATGCTGAAAAGCATCGTGACGGACTGACAACGGCAAGTATGGAAATAGAAGGGTTTTCTGGATGGATAGTACGGAACTTCTACAACAAAGATAATGTGATGAAAAAGGATTTCCGAGAGAAGGGTATTGACAATGTCAAAAAGGAGGTTTCGGAATCAGCAGGTTGGATTCTAGTTACCAGTAAAGATAGTTCTGTAGCGACATTGCTGGAAACTGGGAAAAGAATGCAGAGACTTTTTCTAAAGGTACGGGAAAAGAATATAGCCATTCATCCCATGACCCAGATTCTAGAGGAAGCTTCAACAAGGCAGATACTGAATCAAGCGATCGGAATCAGCGAAAACATTCAATTTATCTTGCGCGCAGGGTATTTAAAGGATTACCCGCAGCCAGTCTCACTCCGCCGCCCTGTTGATTGGTTTGTCCGTTCATAAAAACTCCCTAGAAAACAAGCGAAACAATTACTAACATATTTTATGAAAATAAGAACACCAGCATTTTTCTTTCTGTTTTTATTCACAGCTTTAAGCCTAAGTATTGTCAGTATATTTTCGCCAATAGTATTAGCTCAAAAGCAGATTTTTGCACAAACCGAAAGTGCAAAGCTAGACGAAAGAATTCAGCGAGTCGAGAAGGGGTTGTTGATGCCGTTTAGCATCAAGGGAGAACCGAATATTACGATGAGACTTGCCGACCGAATGAAATTTTATAAAATTCCTGGTGTCAGTGTTGCTGTCATTAATAACGGGAAGATCGAATGGGTAAAGGGTTATGGAGTTCAAGAAATAGGTGGGCATAAATCTGTGACTCCCGAAACACTTTTTCAAGCGGCATCAATTAGTAAGCCGATCGCAGCAATGGCGATGTTACGCCTCGTCCAAGAAAATAAATTAAATCTTAACGAGGATGTGAATGCAAAACTTATTTCGTGGAGAGTTCCTGAAAACGATTTTACGAAAGAACAAAAGGTAACTTTGCGTGGCTTATTAAGTCATAGCGCAAGCATAACGGTTTCTGGCTTTCGCGGCTACGCGGCAGACGAACGAGTTCCATCAATTCTGCAAATTTTGGATGGAGCAGCGCCAGCTAATTCGATGCCGATAAGGGTTGATGGTTTACCGAATAAAGATTTTAGATACGCTGGCGGTGGCTATGTCATCGTTCAGAAACTTGCGGAAGATGTAACCCAAAAGCCGTTTCCCAACTTTATGCAAGAAGAGGTTCTTGAAAAAATTAATATGACCCACAGCACATATCGGCAGACACTTCCGAAAGAACTTTGGACTTCAGCCGCAGTCGGACACAAATCCGATGGAGCAAAGATCGAAGGCAATTGGTATACACATCCTGAATTGGCGGCGGCTGGAGTTTGGACAACTCCTTCCGATCTGGCTAATTTTGCCATTGAAATTCAAAAGTCCAAAAGCGGAAGATCGAACAGAGTTTTGTCTGTTGAAATGGTTAATGAAATGCTCAAGCCACAAATCGGCGGATGGGGACTTGGACTCGAGCTACGAGGGAAAAATCAATCCGCTCGTTTCGGGCACGCTGGCGGGAACGAAGGTTACAAATGTTTGATGGTTGCCTATAACGATAGCGGACAAGGGGCAGTTGTAATGACGAATTCAGACAATGGCAATGCTGTTGCGGAAGAAATAATGCGAAGTATTGCCAAAGAATATGGATGGTTCGAGTATCTTCCAAAAGAAAAAGTTATCGTTTCCGTTGAACCCAAAATATACAACAGTTACGCTGGACAATATCAAATTGCCCCAAACTTCATTATTACGATCGCGAACGAAAAAGGGAAGTTAATAGGTCAGGCGACGGGACAACCGAAATCGGAATTGTTCCCCGAATCAGAAACAAAGTTTTTCCTGAAAGAATCGGAGATAGAAATTAAATTCGTCAAAAATACTCAAGGAAAAGTTACTGGATTGGTTTTTCGGGAACGCGATCGCGATATGTTTATCCCCAAAATCAAGTGAAATAATCAATTATGAATAAACTAAAACTTTCGGGAGTATTACTATTTCTTGCCGGTTCAATTGCTCTGATGGGCATCATTACCGCCGAAGCGTTTTATCCATCTGGCACCGGTTACACAACTTTTCACAGCGAAATCAGCGATCTTGGAGCAACCAGACCGCCCAACAGCATAATCTATCAGCCGTCTTCGAGCATTTTTAATACCACAATGCTGTTATCAGGGCTGATGACTTTAACAGCAACATTTTATCAGCATAGATATTTCAGAAAATTGCTTGTCAGCATTCCACTCGGTCTATTTGGTTTGGGTTTAGTGGGCATTGGAATTTTTTCTGGAGACAAAACTCCGTATCATGGAATGTTCGCAATGCTTACATTTGTATCTGGTGGATTTTCAGCGATCGCATCTGCCAAAATCGCTTCAGCACCTTTCAAATATATTGCGATTCTACTTGGTTCAGTTGCATTACTTACATGGTTTGCCGCCATGTTTGTCCCCGCCATTATTTTCGCTTTTATCGGCATTGGCGGAACAGAAAGATGGATAGTTTATCCACTTGTATTATGGTTAACTGGCTTGGGCGGTTACCTGATGAATAAACAATAATTTAAAAATAAAACAATGAAAAAAATACTCGTTATCAACGGAAATCCAGACAAGGAAAGTTTTTGTTTTGCGATCACAGAAAGCTACAAAAAAGGGGCTAATTCATCTGGAGCAGATTGCAAATTGGTGCATCTAATTGATTTACATTTCAATCCCATTTTGACTTTTGGATACAGAATAATAAGCGAGTTAGAACCTGATTTAGTAAGAATGCAACAAGAAATCCTAGCAGCAGACCATTTAGTTTTGGTTTATCCTAATTGGTGGGCAACTTTTCCTGCGCTTTTAAAAGGCTTTATTGATCGGGTTTTAGTCCCTGATTTTGCCTTCAAATACCGTGAGAATTCTCCATTTTGGGACAAATTATTGGTCGGGAAAACCGCAAGGATGATTGTCACAATGGATACGCCAAAATGGTATTACTTCCTGATGAATATAAATGCTGGGCACAATGCAATGAGAATCGGCGTATTAGAATTTTGTGGTTTTAAACCCGTAAAAATCACCTCATTCGCTCCTGTAAAATCATCTGATGGAATAAAAAGAAGAAAATGGCTGGCTGAAGTTGAAAAATTAGGAAAAGAGCAAAAATAAAATAGAAGATGAATATTACAAATCAAAAAGTGCGATCGCTAAAACAAATCACACTTTTCCTGCTTTACACTTTTTCGATAACTTGGCTATCTTGGCTGATTATTATCATCGGGAACAAATACTTCGATTCCCTTTGGTATGGGGAGCTTTTATTTTGGATACCTTACTCGATCGGCAGTTGGGGAGCAGTCATTAGTTCCTACATTATTTATCGACAGTTCAAGGAAGATTTTAGTGAAGAATCTTTTATGAAGTTTGTCTTTGGTAAAAAAATAGATGGAAAAGTATGGCTAATATTTGGTTTATATACAATTTGGCGTTTATTGATGATTTGGATTGCTTTTGGAATCCCTAGACCTATCTCAATTCTCTCGATAATTATTGAATTGCCATTCCTCATCCTTTTAGGTGGACTAGAAGAATTAGGTTGGCGGGGGATTTTGCAGCCTCAATTAGAAAAAGTAAGTAATTATTTACCCTCTATCTTGATAGTAGGAAGTATATGGAGTCTATGGCATTTGCCGCTATGGTTTATCAAAGGCTCAACTCAAAGTTCACTCCCATTTGGATTGTATCTATTTTCAGGAATAATTTTAACTTCCAGCTTTACAACCCTTTATAAATACACAAACAACTTATTCTTTTGCGTATTAAGTCATGCTTGGTTTAATGGATGTATTAATTTTGCTCTATATATCGGTAACAATGGAGCCTTGCAGCTAAATCTTAATTGGAAAGCAATTTTAGTTTTCTCTATCGAACTAATAGTGTCTATCGTTTTAGGAATTGCCTATAGTCGTAAGAATCCCCTTGTGTTAAACAATAATTTCAAAACAAGAAAAGGAACTTGATTTAACAACAATCATGAATAACAGCAAACCAGAAAACCACTCACCATTAAAATTCTTTCTACTTGTTTATGGACTTTCTATCCCTTTATGGATAATTG
>JANMRU010000083.1:0-1615 GCA_031388585.1 Pseudanabaena sp. SOY_30_concoct_251
CAGATGGTGGCTTGTAAGCAGCAAAAGCAACAGTGGGTATTGCCAAAGTAAGACAAGATGCCACTCCTACTACTATTTGATTGCTGATGTACCTAAACATAGTAAACATCCCCAAACGAAGTCATAATCTATTGTACCTGACACTATCGTAACAGCCCAGTCGGAAGTTATAAATTAGATGTTGTAAATCAGAAACCACAAAAAAGAAGCTCAACAATGCTGAGCCTCTGAAAGAAGACCATATAGGGTGGCAAGGTCTTTAATAATCTAAGTTTAGTAGAAGTGGATAGAGGATTGCATTCACCTTTCATGCTGTCTTTTATACGTATGTAAGAAGGATTTAATGCGGCAAGCTGCTGTTGCGACTTCAGAAAACTGCATTTGCCCTCTATGACTGATAATACAAGGTATTAGGTCTTCTCCAAATCATCAAATCTACATAACAAAAAATATTATATGCCAGCAATTATGGTGGTTGGAACAACATCCAATGCAGGGAAGTCATTAATTTGTGCGGCGCTATGCCGCATTTTTAGCCAACGCGGAGTGAGAGTCAGCCCATTCAAGGGGCAAAATATGGCGCTCAATTCCTATGTCACTAGATCGGGTGGAGAGATTGGTTATGCCCAGGCAGTGCAAGCTTGGGCTGCTCGTGTTGAGCCTGCGGTGGAGATGAATCCGATTTTGCTGAAGCCACAAGGAGATATGACATCTCAGGTAATTTTCTTGGGGCAAGCGATTGGTGTGACAAGAGCATCAGAATACTATCAGAACTACTTTGAACCTGGCTGGCAGTGTATTACAGAGGCATTACAGAAACTAGCCGCCAGCTACGATCTGATCATTTGCGAAGGGGCGGGTAGCCCTGCCGAAATTAATCTAAAGCATCGCGATCTGACCAATATGCGAGTGGCGCAGCATCTGAATGCCGTGACCATACTTGTTGTCAACATCGATTTGGGTGGTGCTTTTGCGCATGTGGTGGGAACGCTACAACTACTCACGCCTGAAGAGCGATCGCTGATCAAAGGGATTGTCATTAACAAGTTTCGAGGACAGCGATCGCTGTTGCAATCCGGTATTGATTGGTTAGAGGAATATACTGGCATTCCAGTCATAGGTGTAATTCCCTATCTAGATATTGCTTTTCCGGCGGAAGATTCGGTGAGTCTATTTGAGCGGCGCAGTCGTTTGACCCCCGCTGAGATTGAGATTGCGGTTTTACGATTGCCACGCATTTCCAATTTCACCGATTTCGATCCACTAATCGCTGAATCTACTGTGGATGTGAGGTATGTGATGCCTCAGGAGAGCATAGGTAAGCCTGATGCTGTAATTCTGCCAGGTTCAAAAACTACAATTAACGATCTATTAGTTTTGCAGGAAGCTGGAATGCTCGATCGCTTGCAAGATTACCTGCGATCGGGTGGCACGATCATGGGAATCTGCGGTGGTATGCAAATGTTGGGGCAGGCGATCGCCGATCCTGACGGGAAAGAAGGACATCCTGGAACTCATAGGGGATTGGGAATGCTACCGATCGCGACCACAATTACCGACGAGAAAATCCTCCGTCAGCGCCAAGTAGTCTGTCGCTATCTCTGTGAAGGAGCGA
>JANMRU010000192.1:0-1535 GCA_031388585.1 Pseudanabaena sp. SOY_30_concoct_251
CAATTGTTCACAAATATATCTTCATAGTAATGCTTGATGAAATAGGCTTTTGGGGATATTAAATCAATCGCTAACTAGGAAGATTTATTCTAAAAAAATTCTCAAATGTATTGATTAAAAAATTTCTTAAAATAATAGAAGTTAAGCTTTTTTAGTGTCAAAAATCTATAAGAGTTAAAATCTATTTATGTTATATTTTGTATAAAGAATAAGTAATAACCAATTTCTTATTGCCTGTTTGCAAAAATGCACTAGGAGAACACTGCTATGTCTACCACTCAAGGCTTACTACACCCATTTGGGCAGGTTGCAAGTAACTCAGTTTTATTTGAAACCTCTGTGACTGAGGCAATCTGCGAAGGCATGAACATTGCACTAGCAAGCTTTCAAGCACTGTATCTGCAATATCAAAAACATCATTTTGTTGTGGAAGGAGCAGAGTTCTACTCTTTGCACGAATTTTTTGCCGATAGCTATGGTGATGTCCAAGACCATATCCATAAAATAGGCGAGCGTATAAATGGTCTTGGCGGCGTGCCTGTAGCTAGTTTCAGCAAACTAGCAGAGCTATGCTGTTTTGCCCCTGAGCTTGATGGAGCTTATGCTTGCCGCCAGATGCTAGAGCACGATCTTGTTGCTGAGCAGGGTTTGCTAACTCTGATTCGTCGTCAGGCAGCTCAGGCTGAGAGTCTAGGAGATCGCGGTACGCGCTTGATGTATGAGGAAATCCTGCTTAAAACCGAAGAACGGGCTTATCACATCGCTCACTTCCTTGCACCAGATACGCTTGTGCAGATGAATGGACATCAATAGATTTTTACCGAACTAACTGATGTTACGTGGAATTTTAACTACACCCTCATCCCCCAACCCCTTCTCCCACACCGGAAGAAGGGGAGTAGGTCAAGTTTTTTCTTGTTCCCTCTCCCAGAACGCGAGAGGGTTAGGGTTTCAAGTTTTTGAGAAGTTTTTCATGATTCTATGACATAGTGCTAGATCGATATGCCAAATCTCGGCGACGGGAATGGGCAATGCGCCAACTGAGCAATATTACGGGCAACATTCCTACCAGAATAATCGCCAGTGCTGGTGCGGCGGCTTCCACGAGGCGCTCATCGGAAGCGTAGTTGTAAACACGCACGGCAAGCGTATCGAAGTTAAACGGACGAATTATAATTGTGGCTGGTAGTTCTTTCATCACATCGACAAAAATCAACATGCCAGCGGTGAGCAAACTTCCCCACATCAGCGGTACATGTATTCGCCGCAAAGTGCCAATACTCCCTTGCCCAAGACTGCGAGCCGCATCGTCGAGAGGCGGCTCGATCTTGCCTAAGCCAGCTTCCACTGTATTAAAGGAAACGGCAAGAAAGCGAACAAGATAGGCGAATATGAGTGCGGCGAATACATGTACCGCTGATGTGGGGAAGTTTGCTCACCGCTGGTATGCTGATTTTCGTCGATGTGATGAAAGAATTACCAGCCACGATTATCATCCGTCCATTCAATTTTGATACGCTTGCCGTGCGTGTTTA
>JANMRU010000194.1:0-1952 GCA_031388585.1 Pseudanabaena sp. SOY_30_concoct_251
GGTAACGATTCTGCTAGTAAAACTCTATGCAGAGCAGATGATTGCTGCCAAGCAGGGAATATTGACTGATGAACTGCCTGATAACGTGCCCGATTTGATGCTGCAATACTTAAACGAAATCAATCGCAATGTCACTCAAGACAAGCTAGAGAATACTGAAGTGCATCAATTTGCTGAAGCGATCGCCTGGAAGTGTATCGAGTCGAATTTTAAGCCAGAGTCAACAGATTGCGATGTAGTTCTGCAAACGTTAAGAGAATTAGCTCAAGATACTCCTGAAAAATCAGAAGGAATTGCCAAGCAGCGCCTCAACTACCTAATTAAGCAAATGTCTCTCATCCGCTTGAGGGAACCAGGGCAGACTCTACGCTTTGTGCTTGACCCTCTTACTGAATACTTGGCAGGTTTATACCTGGTGCAAAAATATCAAGGGAATGAAGAAGCTTGGCGAACAGAAATTTTAGATAAGGTGGAGGATAAACCTGGTTTTCCAGAAGAGATTCGGGGGTTTCTGCTCGCATTGCGTGATTGTTGTGAGGAGAAAGGCAAAAAATATGGCGTACCTGTGTGGGTGGCAGAGGAACTGGGGAAAAGGGCTGGACTGGATCTAGTTGCCATCCAACGATCGCAGCAAAAGCGGCGTGTCCGCATATTAAGCGAGGAGCTAGGAGCACCAGAAGCGAAGTTCCGAAGGCAGGCTATTGAAAATTTGAAAGAAATAGCTAAAGAAGACGAAAATGTCGTCAAATCGGCAGTTCCCCAATTGCAGAGAATGTTAAAAAACGATTGCGAAGAACCGGAAGTACGTCTGGAGGTGTTTTCGCTATTGAGGAAATTGCAAGCAGATATCCCCATGCTTGTAGCTAAGATTGAAGAGATGAAAATAGTCCTCCACTTGGTGAAACCCCTGCCTGCAATTGCAGAAGATTTGGGTAATGGCGCGTATTTGGAAATGGTATCTATTCCTGCGAGTAGCTTCATAATGGGTTCGCCAGAAAATGAGCTAGAACCAAGAGGTGATGAAAGCCCACAGCATAGAGTAAACATTCCCACCTTTTTTATAGGGAAGTACCAAGTCACACAAGCACAGTGGAAAGCCGTTGCTGCCCTCACAAAAGTTAACACTGATCTTAAGCCCGATCCATCTAGCTTTAAAGGCGATCGCCTTCCCGTAGAGAACGTATCGTGGCTGGATGCGCTAGAGTTTTGTCGAAGACTATCTCAGAAGACAGAAAAAGATTACAGATTGCCCAGTGAAGCAGAATGGGAATATGCCTGTCGTGCGGAAACGACAACACCATTTCATTTTGGCGAAACGATTATGCCCGAACTCGCGAACTACAATGGCAACTATCCCGAAGTCGCATACCGTCAAAAAACTACTCCTGTAGGCAGTTTTACTGCCAATGCCTTTGGGTTGTACGACATGCACGGGAATGTGTGGGAATGGTGTGCCGATGATTGGCATGGTGATTATGAAGGAGCGCCAACGGACGGTAGTATTTGGATAAAAGACGTTAAGAATTATGAAGACGCAGAGACGAAAAAGCTGCTTCGCGGTGGTTCGTGGAGCTTCATTGCTCAGGCTTGCCGTTCTGCTTATCGTCTTCACTTCGGCGCGCGCCTTCAGGTCGACACTTTCGGTTTTCGGGTTGTGTGCGGTCTGCGGTGAGGACTCCCCTTCTTTGCTCTTTTGCCCTCTAGCCCTTTACACTTCTTAATCTTTACACTTCTTAACCCTCTTCGCCGTGAGGCGATCTAAATTTTTTTGGGATTGCAAAAAGAAATAATCTCAGCACTAAAAGATGTCATACTGCTCAAGCCTATCCTTTTTAACAAGTCATAGAACTTGTGGAACATAGGTTGGGGTTGGCACAAAACTGCTTCGCGGTGGTTCGTGGAACAACAATGCTCAGAATTGCCGTTCTGCTTATCGTAATCACAACGACGCG
>JANMRU010000247.1:0-1385 GCA_031388585.1 Pseudanabaena sp. SOY_30_concoct_251
GAGCATTCTCAGCCAGATCTGAACTAAATGTTTTGCTCTGGCAGGAAATCGGGCGGCAGTCGAGATTAGCAGCAGGCTTTTCACTAACTCAGGATATTTCAGCGCAATGGTCTGGGCAATCATGCCACCCATTGAAAAGCCCAAAATATGAGCGTTATCGACATTCAAAAACTTCAACAAGGCGGCAGCGTCATCCGCCATCATTTCGGTTGAGTAAGCCTCATTAGGAGCATCAGTTTGCCCAACACCGCGATTATCAAACACGATTACTTGATATTTCTGTGAGAGAACAGGAATTTGGTTGAACCATGTGCTGCTATCCATGCTCAAGCCGTGAATCAAAACTACAGGTTCACCGCTGCCGTGAACCTCATAGTACAGCTCAATATTGCCAATTCTGGTTCTGGGCATTCTCTGTCTTCTCCATTGCAGCAACGATATTCTTATTTTGCCTTAGTATCTCTAAATTGAGACTGAACGATTTTGCACTGAATTACTGGTGATCGCTTCTCAACAATCATCTTCAAACTACGCCCTAACCAACTGAACGAAGCAGTATAACTAGGTATTAGACTGATGCTATCAGTCTAATACCCCCATTTTGGGGAGTTAGATGGACATTTCTCCGCTTAACACCCCTTATTTAGGTGTTTAGACTGAATTAATTCAGTCTAAACACCCTAGAGATTAGTCGTTCGCGTAGCGTTCCGTAGGAAATCGGATTTGACACTATTTGTAACAAGCGTTAATCCAGACTAGATGCAGAGGTAGACAATCGCCTACAAAGATCTCAAATGGGTTCTATAGAGTGTACTTTCGATCGGATTAGGATTCTAACTTAAGTTATAACCAGCATTCTACTCCGCGATGGAATGGTTACTCTATTAATTTGTACTGTAAAAAATTGAACTCGCTATAGTCGACGGCTTGAAGGCGATCGCCTATATTGAGTTTATGCAGCAAATAGAGATGCAGCGATCTGTAGTCAACTTAGAACAGAGCCTAAACTCTCTTCCCATTTTCCACAATATTTTCCTCATCTGGAGGCTTCTTATGGTAGTTTCTGCTCAAGGTACTTCCGTTGACATTATTTGGCCCAGTTTACCGCTTGCCGCCTGGCAAGATACCTACGCAACTCTCCATCTGTGGACACAAATCATTGGCAAAATTCGATTGGCACTAGCACCTAAACTCAATCACTGGTGGCAGGCTACTTTTTATGTAACACCGCGTGGACTATCAACCGCTTCAATCCCTTACCAAACTCGCAGCTTTCAAATCAGTTTTGATTTTATCGAACATCAATTACAAATTGATAGAGTAACCATGTCATCGTGGAGTAGAAGGCTGGTTATAACTCAAGTTAGAATCCAAACTTGATCGAA
>JANMRU010000268.1:0-32499 GCA_031388585.1 Pseudanabaena sp. SOY_30_concoct_251
ACGATCGTAGCAGCAGATCGAAAGATGTTCTCGCGCATAGCGTGACAAGAAGATCTTTGTCTGTGTGCCAAAAAGATTGAATTTGAGTAACTGTTGTTGTTCTTTCAGATACTGGAAAGAGAGAAAATAGGCTTAAGCTTAAATCTTTAATAGTAATATCTAATTCAATTCGTGGATATACTTTCATGATTTTTGCTATCGAAGAGGTTGATTCTTGGCTCTGTACCATGACAAAGACGTTTGATGTTGCTGTGATGTCTGCAAATCACAAAAATACTGCCAAAGCAAGCAATAGTAATATAGGTAAACCCAGAGTGAGTGAGAACCATAAGAAATGGGACAACGATCGCGGTAGATATCGAACCGATCGAGGTCGTCCGCCATATTCCTATTGTTGCTAGCCATAGACTAAATGCTCCTAATGCCACCATCCAGTTAAGAGCTAAGAGAACCCCCAACCCAGTAGCAACTGATTTGCCACCTTTAAAGCCAATCCAACAAGAGTATCCGTGACCTAGAAGTACTAGCAATGCTGCTCCTACCACAAACCACTCATGTAAAGTTGTAAGGTTGACAATTAAATCGCCAGTACTCCATTGATTTGAGAATTTGTTTATTTCGTTGATGTATTGCATCAGGGCGATCGCTGTAGCTCCTTTGAGCAAGTCAAAAACAAAAACAAAAATGCCTACATCTCTGCCAATTGTTCGCCAGACATTTGCAGCACCTGTAGAACCAGAACCATACTTGCGAATATCAATACCTGTCATGCGACCCACTAGATAACCAGTTGGTATCGATCCTAATAAATAGGCAATAGCCAATAAGCAAAACTCCATAAATAACCTCACTTGGAGAATTCGATCGTAACCTGAAGATTTTTTACTTTCTCGATCTGTCTTTACGCTGACATCTGATTGAATAGTTTAAATGGCGCGATCGCAATTCAATTTATTCTCTGATGTTACGTGGAATGCTTTAAAAAAGCATTCCGTGGGAGAGTTTGAGGGCACAGCCCCACACCCCCTTTAAATATGGATCTTCCGTTAGTTCAACGTAAGGTGAGGTACTCTCTGCGATATTTATATATCTGGGATACCTTTTTGTAAAGCAACAATCGCTAACTGAGTGCGATCTCGCAGACTTAATTGACTCAAAATATTGGTAATGCGATTTTTGACTGTTTTCTCCGCGATAAAAAGTGCTTGGGCAATTTCTCGATTGCTGGCACCTTGCACAATCTGACAGATGATTTCTAGATCTCTAGCTGTCAAATCGTTCCATCCCCCTGAAATCTCTATAGCCTTTTGATAGGATGGTTGTGCAAGTACTCTGCCAGATACTCCAGGGCCAAGTTGCGTATATCCCTTTTTGATTAAACGAATAGCTTGTGTCAATTCTTCAAACGGCGTGTCTTTTAGTAAATAGCCCGATGCTCCTGCCTGTAAAGCCTGCGTAACATAGTCTCGATCGTCAAATGTTGTGAGGATCAAGACCTTGGTCTGTGGAAACCGTTGACAGATTTCACGGGTGCCTTCCACCCCGTCCATGACTGGCATTCGCACATCCATGAGTATCACATCGGGCTGCAAGTTTTCGACAAGGGCGATCGCCTCTTGCCCATTTTCAGCTTCACCCACCACTTCCAATTCTGGATCGGTTTTGAGCAAAGCTCTCAAACCCCGACGGATTAAACTTTGATCATCCACGAGCAATAAACGAATCATAGCGATCGAGAAGGGAAAATAGCATGGATATGGCATCCTTGACCGGGTGCTGTTTTAATTTTCAGCTTACCTGCCAATGCCAATGTACGTTCTTGCATCCCCTGGAGTCCAAATCCTGAAGGGTTACAGTTGAGATCGAAGCCTTTACCATTATCCTGCACAATGACTTGAAGCGCTCTGGATGTTTGTTGGATCGCGATCGCTACCTCTGAAGCAGCAGCATATTTGCAAATATTGGTCAGGCTTTCCTGCACTAGACGGTAGAGCGTGAAGTTGAGTTCACCAGAGAGAGGTTTGTCGATCTCAATCGTGCAGGTTGGCGTAATACCTGTGGCTCGTTGAAACTCAGCCACCAAAGTAGCGATCGCCTCAGATAGCGATCGCCCCTGAAGCGGATCGGCTCGCAGTACAGCTACAGACTTGCGGACTTCTTGTAGCGCCTGTGTCCCCAGTTGCTTAACCTCTAAAAGCAGTGTTTCCGCTTCTGTGGGATCGGAATGGATGAGGCGGAGAGCTGCGGCCACGTGGATATTAAAAACAGTCAGGGAGTGTCCCAGAGAATCGTGAATGTCGCGGGCAATGCGATTGCGTTCCTGCTCGGTTGCTAGTTCCTCTACCTGCAAAGCGTACTGGCGCAGTTGAGCGTTGGCTTTTGCCAGTTGTTCCTGCCCTTTGCGCTCTGAAAGTACGGCATCTACAAGCAGTTGCAGGAACAGAAACACTAAACCGAAGGTGATCGAAAATCCAATCCAGACCAATCCGATTCGATCTATGGGAACTTCTAAGGCAAGACGACCGTACCACAATCGGTAAGTCTGAGATAGAAGGCAGATCGCACAAGCAAGGGCGGTGATGATAGAACGCATTCGCCCTTGCGGAGAATCTTGCCCTGCCAACAAAACACAATTGCGGATTACCAGCACAATATAAAGTAGTGATGGTAATGGGGACTCACCCCTGAACGATAGCAATATAAGCAGCGCAAACTCTGAGACTGTATACAGCAGCTTATCAACCAATCGCCGTGGGGAAATTAATCCCATTGCCGCAAATATGATTAACCCTACCCCATTTAAAAGCGGCAAGCCTAACCCAGGGTTAACTACCGCAACTAAAAGTTGGGCGATCGCCGCAACGCCCAGCAAAACCCACTCCAGCAGCAATAACAGACGCAGAGGCGATGATTGAAGATGCAGAGGTAGCTTCATGACAATGGGCGAAATTTCCAACAATGATATTCCATTCATTGTATTAACGACTAGGGACAATGTCCCGACCAATTAGGGACTTTATTCTCTGGCTACCAAAGCCCTACCCCAAATATATTGGGGACATCGAGAGATGGATAAGGAGCAAATCAAATGAAACCCCGATGGATAGCACTCATGGTTAGCAGCCTGGTTGTGACCGCACCCGTAACACCTGCCGCTCACGCTGAAGCCAATTCACTGACTCAGTTAATCCCCGCACTTGTGGAAATTCAACTGACCCCAGCGCAGCAGACACAGCTAAAGCAACTGAGTCAGCAGATTTTACCCCAGGTACAACAGTTGCTGTCCCCCACACAACTAATGCAGTTTAACGCTGCCTTAACAAAGGGACAATCGGTACGGTTAGCGCTTACCTCTCTCGACTTATCGATCCCACAGCAACTCAAGTTGCGTAATGTTGTGAGATCGGCGCGATCGCAACTCACTCATATCCTTACTCAAGAACAGCAGGAGCAATTAGTGCAGAATGCTCGTTCTCTCCAACAGAGTCGTTAGTAGATGCTGAAGAAGTATCTATCTACGTTAATTAACTATCAAAAACAAAAACAAGGAGTCTATTATGCGGAAATCAATCATCAACCTATCTGTTGCCCTCGGATTTGCAGTCTTGGGATTTGGCCAGACAGCCTTTGCCGGAACTACCACACGCACTGGCCCATATGGTAATACTGGAACTACTACGCGCTCCGCAGGTAATGGGCAGCTAAATACCACACGTACAGGCCCGAATGGCAATACCGGAACCACCACACGCACCGTTGGCAATGGCAAACTAACTACCACACGTACAGGCCCGAATGGCAACACTGGCATCACTAAGCGCTCAATTGATAATGGGCAACTAAATACCACACGTACAGGGCCAAATGGTAATACCGGAACCACTACACGCACGCGCTTCTAGTCCGGGCTAGCGCGATCGAACTCTCCTGACTCTATCACTGTGTGAGGGGAAAAATGGGATAGAGATATCCCATATGGGGTGGCTATCTTTTAGTCGCCCCTTTTTGTTCAGTCTTCAGCTCTGTATTGAAAGCATAAAATGGCAAACTACTATGCAGTACGGATTAATCTACAACTTATATCCAGTTCTTGCGATCGCAATTGTGATGATTTTGATTGAGATATTTCTGAGTAGTCTTAGTCACAGGCAAATCTACTCCTGGCGCGAAAGTCTAACTTCGATAGGAATTGCGATCGGTCATCGACTCAGTAACTCTTTTTTTATGGTTATTCCTACTGGTATGCTATTCCTAGCTTGGCAACATCGTCTATTTACAATACCGAGCGATCGCTGGTGGAGCATCCCATTATTATTCATTGGCATCGAATTCTTTTATTACTGGCATCACCGTGCCGCTCATAAAATCCGCTGGCTATGGGCAACCCATGCGGTGCACCATTCCGTAAAATATTTCAATTTGTCAGGAGCATATCGGCTAGGCTGGACCGGTTGGCTATCCGGAAATGCGATCTTTTTCATGCCACTGTGTTGGCTGGGTTTTCACCCAATCGCTGTTACAATTGGTTTATCCTTCAATCTGGTTTACCAGTTCTGGATTCACACCGAGCTAATTTCCAAACTGGGTGCTTTAGAATGGATACTCAATACGCCTTCTCATCACCGCGTTCACCATGCTTCTAATCGGGAATATCTTGATCGAAACTATGGAGGCGTTCTGATTATATTTGATCGATTATTTGACACCTTTGCCGAGGAAAAATCCAGTCCCCCACCGATCTATGGATTGACATATTCGCTCCGTTCCCACAATCCCTTCAAAATTGTGTTCTACGAGTGGGAAAAACTGTTTATGGATTTATGGACTGCCAAAACATGGCGCGATCGCTATCGGGTTATTTTTGGCCCACCTGCCTAACAAGAATGGATAGTGCCTGACCAAATTTCTAGCTCATGTTTTTACCTATACTCAAGGCTCGACGATTCAAGCGTAGATCGACCAACTGGCATGCTCCAAAATTCCGATCCTATCGAGCCGACTCTATCTCTACCCCTTTCCTATGGTTTGAGCAACTATAGCTCAACACCAAGGCCAAATCCACTAACTACTGTCAAATATGGGTTCTAGGACTTAGTAGAAAAAGTCAGCCAGACTGAGGCGCTCTGAGTTGCTGGCCGCCCTGGCTTAGTTCTGTGCCTGGCTGGGTTGTCCAGGTCAGGTTTTTTTTATGGGGACTTTTCTGCTGTATTGTGGGGATTTATGGGGTATTGTTTGCTAAATAATGTGGGAATTCTTTAGAATTGAGATTGACAGCGTGTAGCTAGGTGATAGAAATGCCTGCAAAAGTATTAGACGGAAGATATAAACTAATCAAAGTCTTGGGTGTGGGGGGATTTGGCCGCACGTACATCTCCCGCGACATGCGTCGTCCGGGGGCTCCTATTTGCGTGGTCAAGCAACTAAAGCCTGCTAGCGACGATCCTAACTTTATTCGTGAAGCTAGAAGGTTGTTTAATACCGAGGCGGAAACCCTAGAAAAACTGGGCAAACACGATCGCATTCCCCAGTTGCTGGCATATTTTGAGGAAGATAGTCAGTTTTACCTCGTCCAAGAGTTTATTGAGGGGCGATCGCTCTATGACGAGATGAAGCCACCTCAGTCAGAAGCCACAGAACCAGAGTTTGAGGCTACGCCAAAAGATACTGCTACTAACAATTCGGGGCCAAAACGCGATCGCCAATTCCCTGAGTCCGAGGTAGTATCGATTCTGCAAGATGCCTTACATGTATTGGAGTTTGTCCATGCTGAGGGGGTAATTCACCGTGATATTAAGCCAGAAAACCTGATCCGACGCAAAAGTGACGGCAAACTAGTGCTAATTGACTTTGGTGCTGTTAAAGCACTGCAAGAATCTGGCTCAAAACTGGAAACAACCAATGGGGAGTCGCGGTTTACCGTGACGATCGGTACGCCGGGCTACATGCCTAGCGAGCAGTGTGCTGGGAGGCCGACCTATAGTAGCGATATCTATGCAGTTGGGATGCTGGCCATCAAGGCTTTGACAGGATTTAGTCCAACCGATCTACCCACAGATCCCGAAAGCGGCGAAGTGGTTTGGCGCAACCATGCCAAGGTAAGTAATGGCTTAGCAATGGTACTAACTAGAATGGTGAAATACCACTACACGCAGCGTTACCAATCAACTAAAGAGGTGGAACAAGGTCTAGCGGCCTTTACAATTACCGACGAACAAAAACAACAGGCTGGAGCAATTGTCAAATCTACATCTAGATCTGATAGATCCGAGCTGGCAGCAGTAAGAACCTCAAATCAGTCGTCATCTCAGCCTAGCAAGACTAACTCTACGCTGACAATCGGTGGGCTATTAATATTCGTAGGCGCGATCGCCTTCACGATTCCAATTATGCTTCGACCTAGTCAGAAGCCTAACGTTGTAGTCTCACCAGTACCTACAATTGGTACAGATACTACATCAACACAACCACCAACAACGCCCCCGACAAATCAATCACCCCAGCCAAGTCCTTCCGTTGATACTCCTGCAAACGATCCAAGCAAAGAACCGATTTTTAGTCAGGGTCTCCAACTTACGGTGGGAGAAGAGAAGTTAGAAGAGGGCAATTTAAAACCCAACCTGATCAAAAGCTATATTTTTCAGGCCAAGGAAGGCCAAAATCTCAAAACGGAGCTATCAGGAGAGAACATCTCTATGTCCGTAGTTAGCCCAGATAAGGAGAAATTAGCAACCCAAACTGCAGCCTGGAATGGGAAGTTAGCTTTTACGGGCGAGTACCAGATTCAACTTAAGGCAAATAAGGGCACTTTAGAAACTAACTACAAACTAAAAGTACTATTGGGTGATGTGGAAGCACCGCCGACACGCATCATCGAAATTAATCCTAAAACTAACTAGATAAATATAGCTATCGCCAATTAGGTGAGGACGGGGTGGAGGGGTAGAACCCCTCCGTGGGGGCATTGCCCCCACATCCCCAATTAAAATCTGTCAATAACGATCTAGGCGCTGGCTATAACTAGATAGTCGCCACCTCTGAGTTTAAACGCTGATGGTTAGCATAGCGTTCTGTTCTCTATACCGATCGCTATGCTGACCAATTTGCCCAATCTTGAGGTTTGAGGAAAAGATCGTAAAGCTCAGCTTCTGGTGTATTAGGTTGGGGATGGTAGTCATATTCCCAGCGCACAAGTGGCGGTAAAGACATCAGAATTGATTCGGTGCGACCGTTTGTTTGCAGGCCAAAAATCGTGCCTCGATCGTAAACCAGATTAAACTCCACATAACGACCGCGACGATAAAGTTGGAAATCGCGCTCACGATCGCCCCAAGCAGTATCGTGACGTTTCTGCACAATTGGCACATAGGCAGGTAAAAAAGCACCCGCACAACTCTGCACAAACCCAAATAAATCCTGCCAAGAGCGCTCTGGCACTTCACCAATCTCTTCACTGATCTCTAGTGCCGCTTGCTCTTTGTCACCTTTATATAACTTGCCCAGACCGTCTTGATAATCAAAGAAAATACCGCCCACGCCTCGCGTCTCTTGACGATGATTCAGATAAAAATATTCATCGCACCAAGGTTTAAATACGCGGTAATAATCAGGATTGTGGCGATCGCAGGCTGCTTTGAGCGTGGTGTGGAGATGATGCACATCTTCTGCAAAGCCGTAATAGGGGGTTAAATCTAAACCGCCACCAAACCACCACACGGGGCCTGCTTCAAAATAGCGGTAATTAAAGTGAATAGTTGGTACGTACGGATTGCGGGGATGCAGCACCATCGATGTACCAGTAGCATAGAAGGTATGACCAGCAGCATCAGGGCGCTGCTTTATGATGCTGGGTGGCAGATGCGAGCCAAACACCTCCGAGAAATTGACCCCACCCTTTTCAAAGATGCTGCCTTCGGACATAACACGCGATCGCCCACCACCTCCCTCGGGGCGTTCCCACTCATCCTGTCGAAATGTGGCTTTACCGTCGAGTTCTTCCAGTTCCGCACAAATTTTGTTTTGGAGTTGCTGCATAAACTGACTGACCTGTGTCCTGGAGTCAGTTGGGACTATCGGTAGAGATGGCTTTACGGTACTTGTAGTCATAAATCGTCAGTTGAAATCTTCTAAAAGCAAAATGGATTGCTGTTATAGCAATTCTAGATGAATTGTAAGTTTGGGGTGTGGCGGCACAGCCACCACAAAGGGGCTCCACCCCTCACCCCTAAACGAATAAAAACTGATTGCTATATACACTGTTTCAAACTTACTACAAACCGAGCGCAAAAGCCGACAGTGAATTATTCCTTATTAGTCTGGATTGCTTCGGTGGCATAGTAAGGGGCTCACAGTTAAAAATAGTGAATGGTACAAAGCCCCCCCAAATCCCCCAATTCTGGGAGACTTTGAGAAAAACGACTTAACTAATACTATGATCGTTCAGTCAGGTTAACTTGAGTCAATGGTGAATTAGCGTGGGATGGCGAGTTCGTGGTGTTCGTGGCGCAACAACAGTAGTAGAAAATTCAGTGGCTGCGATCGAGGAAGCGGTACTGGAGTTAATGGTAGCGATCGAAGCTCACAATAAAATCGATCCAAAAGAAATTGTGAGCGCAACTTTCTCGGTTACGCCCGATATTGATGTCATTTTTCCTGCTAAAGTGGCGCGATCGCGCCCAAATTGGGAATATGTACCTTTACTAGATGTACAGCAAATGCATGTTAAAGATGGTCTGCAGCGCTGCATTCGGGTATTACTGCATATAAATACGCCTTTAGACCAAGAATCAATTCAGCATGTTTATTTAAATGGGGCTAAGAATTTGCGACCAGATTTAAGGCATTTGGAATTTTAGCTGTGGGAGAATTCATTGACCTGTTCTAGATTGCTGATATTTACAAGTTGAAGGTTGGGGACGGTGCGCTTGAGTAAACCCGTTAGCACTTTGCCAGAGCCAACTTCGATCGCTCTTTCACAACCAGACGATCCCAGGTATAGGCAAATTTCTCGCCAACGCACAGGTGACGTGATTTGCTGACTAAGGCGATCGCGCAGTATTTGCGCTGACGTTGTGGCATCCGTAGGTTCAACATTAGATATGACTGGCAGATGCGCAGCTTGAAAGTCTACTTTTTTTAGAACATCAGCAAACTGAGCCGCCGCCGCCGCCATCATGGGTGAGTGAAATGCGCCGCTCACAGCAATTGGAATTGCTTTTTTAATTTTAATTTTCTGGCATACGCTTTGCAAAGCCGCAGAAGTGCCAGAAATTACCACCTGCCCATCGCTGTTGTCATTTGCTAACACGACATCTGGTGTATTGGCGATCTCGGTTTCTAGTTGGGCGCGATCGAAACCAATCAAGGCAGTCATAGCCCCTCCACTGACTGCTGACATCGCGAGCGATCGTTCCTTTACTAGTTGTAAACCTGTGGCAAAGTCAAAAACTCCTGCACAGTAAAGAGCGGTATATTCACCCAGACTATGCCCTGTAACTACATCTGGCGTATGACCTTGAGCTTTGAGTAAATCGGCCAGAATAGCTGATATGACATAGAGGCAGGGTTGTGTGTACTGCGTCTGCGATAGTTCGGCAATATCGCCCTGACATATATCAGCGATCGACCATCCTAAAATTTCTTTGGCTTTAGCAAATTTATCTTGTCCTACCTCTAATAAGTCCATCCCCATGCCAACTACCTGAGAACCTTGTCCTGGAAATACCCATGCTGTTTTCATAGCGATCGCGTCAAAAAATTTGTCAAAACGTAAATGCCCGGATCTCAAGTTACCGCAAAATTGCACCGCGATCGCGCCACCTATTCACGATCTTTAGTTTCAGAACAATATTTGTTTTATCTAAACTGCGATCAGATGACAAATAGCTTTGAGAACTTGGAGTAATTGCCGCGATCGCTCTGTATTAATCAAACTTAAATCTGGCAGTAATTGATAAATCGGTGGATTGCCCTGGCTGAGACAGACAAACTGATATGTCACTCCATTGGTCGTCAATCCCCACACCGTAGGTTGATTTTCCAAGCTTTTGCAAGCATAAGTAAGTAATTGTGGTAACCCTGTGAGAGCAGCAATCTCGCTATTTTTAGCCTCAATGACTAAAATCCAAAAAGCAGCCTCTGCTTTGGAAAGAGCCTTCTTTACAGCTAGGATATCTATCCTTCCTTTTATTGTAGTATCTTCATCAGAGATTTCGATTTCCGCAATATCTTCTTCTAGCGTAATTCCCACAGGCGCTTTGTAAAAACCTGCTAGACGCATCAAAGGCGCAACTACTAGAAACTTCACCTGCCCCTCGGAAACCTTGCCACTTGTAATATAGTGTCGAAAATCATCTCTAATTTGGGTAAGTTCTTGTTGCTCAAACTCCGAAAGGGGTTGTAAAGTCAGTAAATGAGCAAACGAGCCATCAAACTGTTCTTGAAACCCAAAAAGGTGTTGTACATCTTCCAGAGTTAAGTTCTTTGCTTGTAATGTAGCCATAATATTCTTACTTACCCAACTACTTAACCCTCATTATATGATTGATACACTGCTTAGCGAGTTGAATAATTCCCTCAATAAAAACTTTGACTTATGTGTAAAGTACTTTCAGCTATTGATAGCCGACTATTACAGGGATGTTATTTCTTGCCAAGAACGTGAAATTGAGTGTGAGATATTTTGCTTGCTAGAAGATATGGAGTATCTCAACTTTTTGCCTTCATTTAGTACGGTATTTGCTAGTGGTGAAGTAGCGCTCGATCGCGCAATCCTAGGCGATGACGGAGTTGCTTTTTTTGACAAGCAAAAGTTCATGCCAAACTGGTTTACAGAAAGAGGTTATGACATTTTGGAAGAGCATTCAGAACAGGATTTGGCAAATCAGGTTAAAAGAATGGTCTTGGACTGGTGCAATAATGCCTGGAAGGCTTCTCGTTCTGATGATGCAATCGATCTCTACTTTACCGATCATTTCACAAATAATGTCATAACAAGCTTGGAAACAATGGAAGAGAAGATCCTATTCTCATAACATTGTCAAGGCAACTCTAATAACTGGTAAAACAAGCAGGAAATAATAGATAAATAATAGAGACAAAAAGATTGGAATTTACGAGACGCGATCGCCACTCACTATCTTTATCGATAATGCGGCGGAACGTATCCCGCAGGGAATCGCCCTCGGTAAAGCTAACATCTGTAATGAGTGCAAAGTCTTGATTTCCTGTTACCTTGAGCATTAGCATGGGTAGAGCCAACATGCGGAATAAAGCGCGATCGCCGATCTCAAAATTCCGATTATTGCTTAGAAAGCTCTGGGAGCAGTGGAATGTTAATATGATTGGAGATCCCGATCAAAACAACTTCTAAAATTTAGGCAAAATGACCACTATTGCGCTTGAACTCACTCCAGAACTAGAACAGCAGCTACGAGATGAAGCGGCTAAACAGGGACTCGATCCAAAGCACTACATCTTAAATACGCTTTCTTGGCATCTTGGCTCAGCTCAACGTAGGGCAAATCTCCTGACTCAGACTGAGACAGATCTCCTTCGAAAGATTAACATCGGTTTATCACAAGAAACTTGGGAGAGATATCACGCTTTAACGATCAAGCGTCGTGCGGAAACACTTACCATTGAAGAGCAGACAAGGCTGATCGAAATTTCAGATCAAATTGAGCAGGCAAATACTCACCGTATTGAGGCGTTGATTGAGCTAGCAAATCTACGCAATACTTCTTTATCAGCATTGATACAGGAACTAGGAATTAAAGCGCCAAGTACACCTCCATTAAAGGGCGTGACCCAGTTAATGGCGAATTAGTACCGCTATATCATCCTCGTAACCAACTTTGGGAAGCTCATTTTGTTTGGAATGAAGATTTTGCGATCGTGGTTGGATTAACACCGACGGGACGGGCAACGATAGAGCGGTTGCAGCTTAATCGAGAAGGCGTTGTGAATTTACGGCGAATGCTACGTGCAATTAATCAACATCCTCCGTAGCTCAAAAGCAACAGCCTCAATGTCCCTAAGGTAATGAGGCCGAAGTCGCTTCGTGTCTAGTGCAGGGGGAATTAAAGGGGATGTTAATCCTTGAGAAACGACAGGAGGTCAGCATTAAGCCGATCTTTATGGGTGTCAGTCAGTCCGTGGGGTGCGCCAGCATAGACTTTTAGTGTGAAATTCTTCTAGTAAGAAATCAGTGGTGTTTGGAACAGATAGCGATCGTCGGTGAGTTGCCCAAGGACAAAATCCGCTACATCCGATCGCGAGATTTTTGCGGCTGTCATCCCAGTTAAATCCGTCATCACTCGGTAAGCCCCTTTAGCAGGAGCGTCGGTTAATATTCCTGGACGCACAATCGTCCAATTGAGCTTGCTCTGGCGAATTTCGGCTTCTTGACGGTTTTTGTCGTCATAGATCCGCTGCAATAGCAACGGGAGAATCAGCTTGTCATAGAGAAAACCGCCATGCCCTTTACTATCCCCTGCACCGAGTCCAGTAATGCAAATCAATCGCTTGACACCGTGCTGCTCCATGGCCTGAACTAAGTTTTTTGTGCCTTCCGAAAGTAGCGTCACTGGTTCGAGACTGATTTTTTTAGTGCCCAGGGAGCTAATAACTGCATCTTGCTGCTGCACCGCATCCAATGAAGTGCGATTAAGCATATCTCCTTTCACAACATGGAGAGATTTGTGTTGCATTTCAAACTTGCTGGGATTGCGAACGATCGCGGTTATATCGTGCCCCTGGGCAACAGGAGCGACGATCTGCTTTCCCGTCGCTCCTGTTGCCCCAATTACGAAGATTCTCATTGATGTTTCTCACTTGCAAAACTATAGGCTAGCTTTCAATTAATCCTCAGACGCGACTTGGTGATGGAATTTTCTCCTAATTTGCTGTCTGCCTTAGTCTTAATACTTGTGGATCGATCATTTAGTGAGCAGGGGTTCATCCACGTTTACCCTGGCTGTTCGCGCACTCTCAAATAAACCCTTACTAGTCACGGTGGCCGACTCCCAGATCGACTAAATCTCGTGAATTTTTGATGTTGTACTCAGCCAACAGGGTTTGGCGAATGCGACTTGTTTTAATTAAATCGGCGGCTTTTTCAGCGATCGCGATGGTAGGTGCGTTCGTATTTCCGGTCGTAATGGTTGGCATAATCGAAGCATCGACCACCCGCAATCCCTCGATCCCATGTACTCGTAATTCGGGGTCTACTACTGCCATTGGGTCAGTGCCCATTTTGCAAGTCCCGACTGGATGCCACACCGTGCCGCCAGTGTCTCGGATGTAAGCAATGAGTGCTTCATCAGTAGTCACGTCGGCACCTGGAGCAATTTCCGCACCGCGAAACTCATCAAAGGCACTGTTTTGGAACAATTGGCGCGTTAATTTAATCGCCGCCACTGACTTTTGCACATCGGCTGGACTTTGCAGAAAGTTCATCCGAATTATTGGTGCATCTTTGGGATCGGGCGAACGCAAACTAACACTGCCGACGTTTTGCATGTCGGTCACAGAAATGGCTCCTGAGAACCCAAAATCAGCGGGAGTATAGCTCGGTGATAATAACTGGACGGGAGCGAAGTACAACTGTAAATCGGGTGCAACCTCCGAATCGCTCTGGCTATGCAAGAATAATCCAGCTTCTCCCATGCTACTGGTGCTGGCAAAGTGTAGATCCTGAGTTGCCTGATGCACCACAGAAAGAAGCAGGTGGTCTTGCAGGTTTTGACCGACACCCGGCAGATCGGCGACGACCGAAATCCCCATTGCTTGCAAATGTTTTGCATCCCCAATGCCAGACAGCATCAGCAGCTTGGGCGAATCGAACGCACCCGCACTTACGATCGCTTCCCGATTGACCCCGATCTGGTGCAGCGTACCCTCGTGCAGATATTCCACTCCAACGGCGCGAGTGCCCTCAAATAACAAACGAGTGACCAACGCTCCAGTTGTGACGGTCAAATTGGGACGCTGGAGAATGGGCACCAAGAAGGCAGCCGCTGTACTGTGGCGTTTGCCATCTTTAATGGTGTATTGATAGCGTCCTACTCCTGACTGCTGCACCCCGTTGAAATCAGTGTTGTAGTTATAGCCCAATGCCATTGCTGCATCTAGATATCGTTGAGAAATGGCAGTAGGTGCGATCGAGTCGGTTACGCTTAATTGTCCATCAGTCCCGTGAAACTCGGATGCACCTCGTTGCTGGTACTCAGATTTCTTGAAATAGGGCAAGACATCCTGGTAACTCCAACCAGGATTACCCAGTTCTTGCCAGCGATCATAATCGCGAGGATTGCCTCGGATGTAAATCATGGCATTAATCGAACTGCTGCCACCCAAGACTTTGCCACGGGAACAGAAGATTTTGCGGTTATTTAGGTACGGTTCCGGTTCGGAAAAATATCCCCAATCCACCTCTGAGCCTAGCAAGCTCAAGACTGCTGATGGGCTTTGAATCTCCGGTTTAGTATCTGGGTTGCCAGCTTCGAGTAATAGCACTTTTGTTTCACTGTCTGCTGTCAGACGGTTGGCAAGCACACAGCCTGCCGAACCTGCACCGATGATAATGTAGTCATAGTTTGTCATGGAATTTTCTCCTAATTTGCTGTCTGACTTAGTCTTGTACTTGTGGATCGTTTAGTGAGCAGGGTTCATCCAAATGAACTCTGCTTGGATAAAATGCGTTTGTCCAGCTACCGATCTTGGTTGAAGAAAGGTCGATTCTCCTATGGGAGAGGCTTCGCCAACGCAATTCCTAGATCGGTCTCAACGTTCGGGCGGTGGGGACACCACCTCAATTCCCTGCTTCGCTGCGACGGTGACAATGCTATCGATGTCCAATGTGCCTGCGGCGGTGAGCTTCGACAAATCCTCGAAGAAGTTCTCCACGCCTGCGGGAACGAAGAGGGCTAGCATTTTGGCAGGTGTGGTGCCAATGTTTTTATAGGAATGCGGAATGCCTTTGGGAGCGGTCATAAACCAACCTGCTGTCGCTGTCAGAGCGCGATCGCCCACCTGAAAGGCAAACGTTCCCTCCAAAATGTAAAACGACTCATCTTCGCGTTGATGTAGATGTAGTGGCGGCCCCGCTTGTGGCTCGTCGATAACTTCAATCAAGGTGTAAGCACCGTCTGTATCCGCGCTGGTCGCTTTGAAAGTTACTGTTTCCCCTGGCAGCACCTCGATCGATCGACCTTCGCCTGCTGGAACGGCGATGTTCTTTAACATAGTTTCCATGAATCATTCTCCCTAGATGGATTAGTTGTGTTGCAAAAGTAAAACCTTGCTTTTGCGTTGCATTCATTATTTAACTTTCGTTCCATTGAGAACACTCAAATTCATTGAGTTAAGCGGCGAGTTAATCCTTCGAGGTCTAAAGACAGATCTGTAAAATTTGCGGCTCCGTTGTTACGATATAGAAGTACACGGGCGATCTCAGTTGGCAATGCCTTCTAGAAGAATCGATCAACCCCTACTACTGTCGTTTTGCCGATGGATTCTAACGCGGACAAATCTAGGCAACGCAACCGGGCTGCTGGTCGGGTGCGGGGAGTCATCCTATCGCCTCAAGGATGGCAGCGGTTTCAGGCGGCAAAACAGCATGTAGAGTCGGAAGAAACCTGGGGTAAGCATTTGACACAGGAAGATCTGAGCGATCGCACTGGGCTTTCGCTCAACACTCTTTATCAGGTACTCAAACGCGAACGGGGAGTCGATCGCCAGTCATTAGAGCATCTTTTCCGGGCATTTGGACTAGAACTAACGAAGGTAGACCATACCTCTTCTATCACGTCAGGAGCAGACCCGGCAAACCAACGGGCAAATCCGCAACAGGATTGGAGCAGTGCGGTTGATAGCTCGGTGTTCTACGGTCGTGAAACCGAACTGGCACAACTGTGGCAGTGGGTGGTAGGCGTTGGCGGAGCCTCTCCTCTGGAGAATCGCTGCCGGGTGGTGGGATTGCTGGGGATCGGGGGCATTGGCAAAAGCACGCTTGCGGTAAAAGCTGCGCTCCAAATGCAAGCAGAATTCGAGATCGTTGTGTGGCGGAGTCTTGCCAATGCGCCCCCGTTGGATGAACTCTTGTCCAGTCTGCTGAAATTCCTGATGCCGATCTATGGGGAAGATCCGGTCGTTCCGACCACGCTCAGTCAAAAGTTCTCTAAATTAATGGAGTATCTGCGATCGCGTAGATGTCTGTTGATACTTGACAACGCTGAAACTATTCTGGACAGCGAGCAAGTCGGGCATTGGCGATCGGGTTATGAAAATTACGGACAATTGCTGAGAACGGTTGGAGATACACCCCACCAAAGCTGTTTATTGTTCACCAGTCGAGAAAAGCCCAGCGAAATGGGGCTGATGGAGGGCGAACCGAGTGTAGTGAAATCGCTGCTTTTGAGTGGACTCACCCCTGATGACGGACGCGCCATCTTTCGACGCAAGGGGGCATTTACAGGTTCAGAAGCCGAATGGAATTGCTTGATTCATCACTATGGGGGTAATCCCTTGGCACTGAAGATGGTAGCAGCCACAACCCAGGAACTTTTCAACAGTAGCATTATGGAGGTTTTAGCCTATATTGCTCAAGGAGTTTTTGTGTTTGAAGACATTCGCAATCTGCTCGATCGTCAGTTCGATCGCCTATCTGAGGCCGAGCAGAAAATATTGTTCTGGTTTGCGATTCATCGTGAGCTAGTCTCGATCGCCGACCTCCGTGAAAATACTGTCGATCTTACCAGTCAGCAAGGCATCCCAACTCTCATTAACTCGCTGATTCGGCGGTCTCTAATCGAAAAAACAGATGGACTATTCTGCTTACAGCCCGTTGTGATGGAATATGTCACAACCCGATTTATTCAGCAGGTTTGTACAGAATTTGAGACTTCTGAGCTTGATATCTGGCGAAGTCATAGCTTGATTCGAGTCCACGCGAAAGATTACGTGCGAGAGATTCAATTGCGATTGATTATGCAGCCTGTAATTGAACGGCTCTTATCTCTGTTTGGTAATGTGTCAGAGCTTGAAGCGCGATCGCGGCAACTATTGGCACAGCAGGGGCAAAAACCAGGGTATATTGCAGGCAACCTGATCAATCTGCTGGTGCAGCTCCACGTAGATTTGCATGACTCCGACTTTTCTGGGCTAGTGGTTGCTGAAGCTGACTTGCGGCAGGTCAATTTGGCAGGGGTCAATTTTCAAAATGCTGATTTGGCTAAGTCCATCTTTTCAGAGACATTGGGAATGGCCACCTCGATCGACATCAGCCCAGATCGTCAAATCGTTGCAGTCAGCAATTCCAGCGGCAGCATCTATCTCTGGAACATTGCCGCGACTCAACTCCTTGATACCCTTGAAGGTCACACGGGCTGGGTGTGTTCAGTTGCCTTTAGTCCCGATGGCAACACCTTAGCCAGTAGTGGTAGTGATGCTTCGGTGCGGTTGTGGGATGTGCAGTCGGGGCAGTGCTTACGGGTTTTAACCGAGCATACAGGGGGTGTTTGGTCTGTTGCCTTTAGTCCTGACGGTGAACGGTTGGCAAGTGGTGGTGACGATCGAACCGTGCGAGTATGGAATTTGGCAGGGGAATGTCTCCATGTCTTGAAGGGGCACACGGACAGCGTTTATTCGGTTCACTTCTCGCCCGACAATCAAACCTTAGCCAGTGGCAGCGATGATACATCTATTCGGATTTGGAATCCGATCGATGGGAACTGCCTGGGTGTGTTGCATGGACATACCGAAGGAGTTCTTTGTGTGCGGTACAGTCCAAATGGTCAAATGCTAGCCAGCGGCAGTCGCGATGGGTCGATTCGACTATGGAGCCAGCAGCTTTACTCCAACGATCATCAATTAAATTCTGACTCAAAGGTGCTGGGCGGACACACAAATGATGTTTGGTGCATTGCGTTTAGCTCGGATGGTGACATTTTGGTCAGTGGCAGCCATGACAGCACTCTGCGCCTGTGGAATGTCCAAGCTGGACAGTGCATCAACGTTCTAGGTGGTCATACCAACTATATTTTCGGCATTGCGATCGGGGGGCAGCTACTGGTGAGTGCCAGTCTAGATCGAACGGTTCGGCTCTGGAATCTACACGGGCAAAGCATCAAAACATTGCGCGGATATACTAGTGGCATTCACTCGTTGAGCCTCACTCCTGTTAGCGTTAGCTTGCCGTCAGGCGTTGCTCAGATCCTTGCCAGTAGAGGTCTGGATGAAACGATTTATCTGTGGCATTTGCAGTTCGAGGACAACTTGTCACCGCTTCGCCCTTACAAAACCTTGCAGAGAGCGACCGATTCGACTTTGGATTTAGCTAATGCGCTTACGTCTTTAAGTTTTAGCCCCGATGGTCAGACCGTGGCAACTAATGGACAAGATGGCTCAATTTGCGTGTGGGATGTGCAAACAGGACACCTCGATCGATGGTCAGGTCATGACGCACCCGTATGGGCAGTGACCTTCAATCCCAGTGGTCAAACTCTGGCGAGCAGTAGTTCTGATCGCACTGTCCGGTTGTGGGATGTGCAGACTCATCAGTGTTTGCAAGTGCTGCGCGGACATAAAAGCGGAATTCGGGCGATCGCTTTTGACAGGGATGGTCAGAGATTAGCAAGCGGCAGTTTCGATTGTACTATCCGCCTTTGGGATGTGCAAACTGGTGAGTGTTTGCGAATATTGCAGGGTCACACTGGCGGAGTTTTTACGCTGGCATTCGATCCGCGCGGTCAACAGTGGATCGGTGGTAGTTTTGACCACACCATTCGGCTTTGGGATGCCCAGACGGGGGCATGTTTACGAGTTTTGCGCGGACATACGGATACCGTGTGGTCGATTGCGATCGGCCCTGATGGTCAAACATTGGCCAGTGGCAGCGGCGATCGAACTGTTCGACTGTGGGATCTGCAAACTGGAGCATGTCTACAAGTGTTGCAGGCGCATACGAGTGTTGTAACTTCGGTTATCTTTAACGCTGATGGTCAAATTGTCTTGAGTGGCAGCGACGATCGCACGATTAAACTATGGGATGCCGCCACAGGAAGCTGCCTGAGAACATTGACGGTCGATCGGCTTTATGAAGGAATGAACATTCAAGGGACAAAAGGATTGACAAACGCTCAAAAAGCGACACTCAAAGCGTTAGGATCATTAGTGTAGCCTGAATATGGCGGATAAACTGCTCTCTTAAATTTAGGGTAGGGGCAATTCATGAAGCGGCTCGTGAAACTCATCAGAGCCGATCTCAATAAATTCACCCCGGAAGTTTTTATCTTTATAAAACTGCCACTTTTGACCGTTATTTACGGTAATAGATGAGGCTCTGTTATCAAATTCGACCTGACTGAGATCTGGAACGCCGGATCTTCGATCGCCATGATGCTCTCAAATTAAATCGGTTGGCTGAGTGGGTTCATGAAAAATAAGGGTTAAAGCGTGTTTGTCTCACTTGGGAAATGCCGATCGACAAGTAGTAATTTGCCGATCAGCATCTCGATAATGTCTATGAAAGTAAGTTTCAGGACAAATCAAATAACAAAATTTCAGCACTAGATTCAGTAGTTATTTCTAGCAACTCTGGACTGTTAATTTGCACCCCATCACCTTCGCGTAATGATTCGCCATTGAGCGTTGCGATACCCCGTGCGACCTGAACCCAGGCGAACCGATCTGGTAATACCTCAAATGTAATTAGATCGCCTGTTGATAGCACCGAGACGTACAGATCGATATCTTGATTAATTACCACCGATCCATCTCGTCCATCTTTGGAACCAACCAGCCGCAGGTTGCCCTGCTTTTCGGCTAAAGAGAAATCTTTTTGGTCGTAACGTGGGGTAATATTCTGGCGATCTGGTAACATCCAAATTTGGAGAAAATGGACTGGTTCGCTATCTGAATTATTAAATTCACTATGCTCAATCCCCGTCCCTGCACTCATAATTTGCACGTCGCCAGGGCGAATCACTGAGCCAGTTCCCAAACTATCTTTATGTGCTAATTCACCTTCTAAAACGTAGGTAAGAATTTCCATGTCGCGGTGTGCATGTGTCCCAAAACCAGCGCCAGGAGTGACGCGATCGTCGTTAATTACTCGCAGCGATCGAAACCCTATTCGGTTTGGATCTTGAAACCCACTGAATGAAAAGGTGTGCCAGCTATCGAGCCAGCCGATTTTGCTGTGCCCTCGAAGATTGCGATCATGAATTGTGTGGATAGCTTTAGTAATCATTAAATGACCTCTTAGGTTAGCTCAGATCTTGTAGCATTCTCGATAAGCCCAATTAGGCATACGCACTCCGTGCTCTAATCAGAGATGCTTAGACCGCAGCCAGACTAGGCTGTATTCAGCCAGTTCCCGCCAGCCGCTATCGAGGACCAGTGAGTGACCCCGATCAGCGAACTCCTTGAACTCGGTTACAGCCTTCGACTTCCTGTGATACAGATTGAGCGCACTCTTGACCATCACTGACGGAGCTGTGTTGTCGTCTGCGCCTGAGATCAGCAGCAACGGACCACGAGTGGCGTTCGCCACATTGACCTTCGTCGCTGCATTTGGGTTGAGGGTTGCCGTGGCAGCCTGGAACAATGGTCGCCCAGGGGCTGGCATCGCGTACTTGGCGTACAGTTCCTTTGCTTCCTGGTCTGAAACGGCGTTGGTAAAGCCGAAGCGGAACTGTTGCTCGGTCAGGGACACCGCACGCCAGAAGTTCAAGGGATTGCTCAGAACTGGAAACGCGGATTTCAGTGCCGAGAGCGGTAGTTCGGGTACGCCCTTAGGCGGCGCAGAATCAATGGCGATCGCAGCGGCAGCAAGGTCACGACCAAGTAGGTTCTGCACCAGGATGCCGCCAAAGGAATGTCCAATCAGGATTGGTTTGCGATCCAGCTTTTTGATCTGCTTGGCAATGTGGTCGGCGATCTCGGTCACGCCATAGCCTGCAACAGCATCAGCGTTCTTGCGCGTTGCCTCGGTGGTTGCCGCATCGCCTGGCCAGCTTGCGGCGATCGCGTCATAACCATGCTCGTGGAAGAACTCGATCCAGGGATTCCAGGACTCTGCATGAAGCCAGAGACCATGAACAAAGACGATCGGCATCTTGGTGGTATTTTCGGGTGACATAATGCTATTCCTTGTAGTGTTTCGTAACCTTGGTGTATCTAAACAACTTATCTGCAATGATGCCGACTACCTAAGACCACCCGTGACGTATAACGTTTCACCAGTGATCCAGGCTGAATCGGAGGAAGCGAGGAAAACAGCTACAGTTGCGATATCCTGCGGCTGTCCAATGCGACCCAGTGGTGTTTGCGCTTCAGTCTGCTGGCGACCTTCACCCTCAGTCATTCCCGCTGTGTGAGCACCCTCCGTTTCCACCATGCCAGGATTAATGGCGTTGACGCGGATGTGGCGTGATCCCAGTTCTTTAGCGATCGACTTTGTGACAGCATCAACAGCCGCTTTGGTAGCGCTATAGACTGAGCCGTTCGCGGGCGCGAGGGTGCTCACGATCGAACTAATGTTGATAATGCTGCCACCCGCTGAGCCGAAGTGCTTTACTCCTTCCTGCAAGGTGAGGATCAATCCCAGCACATTCAGATCGAACTGCTTGTGGAAGTGCTCTTCCGTGATGTATTCAAGTGGGGCAAATTCATAAATACCAGCATTGTTGACTAGGATGTCGAGCCCACCAAAGACCTGCTGCATCTGTGCAAATAGATGTTCGATCTCTGCTTTTTTGGCAACATTTGCCTGAACTGCGATCGCCTTCCCACCAGCGCCAGCAATCTCATCAACCACGCGATCGGCTCCTTCTTTGCTAGAGGCGTAGTTGACAACCACGGCTGCACCTTCGGCTGCCAAATGTTTGGCGATCGCAGCACCAATGCCTTTAGATGCACCCGTTACGACGGCAATTTTCCCTTCTAGTTTTTTCATGATGATGATTCCTATAGTTGTTGGTTTGAAAGAGTTAGCTAAAATAGGTTGCGAGCACACAAGAAGATATCTCTTCGGATCTGCAACATAGATGTCTTACATCAGCATCTCAGAGTCAGTCTTTAAGGAACGCTAGCAGGTCTGAATTAAGCTGCTCTTTGCACGTGTTGGTTAGTCCTCATGGGGTGCGCTGGGATATACCTTCAGGGACTGAAAACAAATGGCTGTCCTGTACCCCAGTCTTTGTAATAGATACCGTCTTTAGTCGTGATTGTACTCATACTGACTCCTGTGTATATTGGGTTGAAAGTTTCAGTTACTTGCAGTGATCATCGCTGCCATCAACTGTTTAATGTTCCAGCGATCGCGATATCGAGTTCCATTAATAAACAGTGCTGGGACAGTTGTTACTCCACTTTGCAAGCCACTTTCGATATCTTTGTTGATGCGATCAACGTGCGCTTGTTTCGATAAATCTTGCAAAAATCGGGAAATATCGAGTCCTAGATGATTGGCATACTCGACCAGATAGCCGTTTCCCAATTCTTGTGAATGGGTGAACAGCATGTCATGCATCTGCCAAAATTGACCTTGAGCAGCCGCCGCTTCAGCAGTTTCAGCCGCATGTTGAGCGTGAGCATGGATCTGGATCTGGGGAAAATGACGGAAGATAAAGCATAAATAACCCTGTCCTAAAGAAGCATTAAGCTGTCGCTGAATGACTTTAATCAGCCGATAAACATCCGCACTTTGAGAACCTTGATAGTCCCCATACATCACCAGTACTACGGCTGCCTTCAGCACACCTTGAATGTGATCCTGGCTAGAAGGTGGGATGAATAAAGAACTGTGGTCATAAATCACTGACACCTCCAAGGGGAAGAATGCTGATCGTCAGCGATTCCGTAACGGATGCGTACCGCCGCCATACGACCCTCTTTCTGCGATCTGGATAAAGCAAACTCAAATCTTGCAACTAAATTGCTATTCGTATTTGCATGAATTCAATATAGAGAATTACCGCTGACTTGTCGTCCACTCTGAGTTGAGACTTTTACACGATAAAATGATTGATCAATCAGTCCATCTCAAATTGGAGGGTTAGTTCCACCTAAAGTTGGGATCTAAATTCAAACTTTAGTACAACTGGAAGCATCTAAATCTTGCAAGCCCTCATAGCTCTATCGCTTCGTTTTTGCCTCGCCCTGCAATCAATTGCGGGCTAATAGCTAAAAACCGTTTCAACGGGTTACTTAGAAGTATTCTTTAGTTCGCTTTCTTCTGACTTTCTTCTTTGAGCCAAGAACTTGATTTCTTGGTTTATTTCCGCATTCATGACTCGTATCCCAAGGTTAGCAAAACCACTTCTTCCAATTGGGCAATTATTTCGGAACTCAGTTGTCCCAGTGTCCGAATCAAACGAGTTTTATCTAGCACTCTTATCTGAAAACATAGGGCAACAGAATCCTGTCTAAGTCCACCATTACCTTTTTCGATCAGTAAGCATATGGGCAAGGCAGCGCGACGTTGGTTGGTTGTAAGAGGAATGGCAATGATCGTAGTTGAGAACCGTGAAACAAGGTCATTTTGGAAGATGATGACGGGACGAATGCCTGCTTGTTCAGAGCCTTGAGTTGGATTGAGGTCGGCTAGCCAAACTTCACCCCGTTTCATCGGATTGGTCATGGTTGGTCTTCCTGATGGAGCATTACTGCATAGTCACTCATGCCTGCTTCGGCAAGGGCACGGTCTTCGTCCTCAAACTCCGTAAACAGTTTAGCCAGATGTGCTGGATCGACGATGATCCGAGGATGGCGCTGATTGCGAAACTTTAAGAAGGCAATAAAATCGGCTACCTGCTGAAGTTGACTGTGGGTCAGTCGATCCAAGTCTTGCTTTAGTGCTTCAGTGCTTAGGGGCATAGGAAGAAAGTAATAATTCGTAGTCTTCTCTATTATTGTATAGATTCAATAGCGATCGCGCCTATAAATGATCGAGCTCCAACGCCAAGCTGCGCCCCACCAAGAATAACGAGCAGTACAACTTGCTTACAAACTTACAATTCCTCGCTTAACGGCAACAATTACAGCTTGAGTGCGATCGCTCACTCCCAATTTACTTAAAATTCGATTAACGTGAGATTTGACCGTGCTTTCCCCGACACTTAAAGCCATAGCAATGTCTAGATTACTCATCCCCTGTGCCATCAAACGCAGTACATCAAGCTCTCGATCACTCAGAACTGGATTGCTCATCCTTTGCACTAATTTTGCTCCTACTTCGGGTGGAACATACTTTTGACCGCTGTGAATTGTCCGAATTGCATTGAGAAGCTCATTAGGTCTAGCATCCTTTAGCAGATAGCCTACCGCACCTGCCTGCAATCCGCGATAGATATCCTCATCGCCATCGTAGGTTGTGAGTACCATAATCCGAGCATGTTTAAATTCAGCACAAATCGCCATAATTGCTTCAACTCCGCTCATTTGCGGCATCCGTAAATCCATGAGCGTGACATCGGGTTGGTACTCCCGAAACAGTGCGATCGCCTTTTCCCCATCCTCTGCTTGAGCGATCGCCGTCATTTCTGGATCGCGGTCAACGATCGTCGCCAACCCCTGCCTGACAATGGCATGATCGTCAGCAATCAGCACCCGAATATTCGTTGATTGGCTCATGATGATGCTCACGCTTGATTTACAATGACAATGATTTCTGTTCCTTGACCTGGCTGACTTTGAATCGTCAGTTGAGCGCCAATGCGTTCAGCACGTTCACTCATCCCTAATAATCCAAAGCAGCCAGTGACTGGGATGCCACCAACTCCAAAGCCTCGTCCATCATCTTTAATATGCAATCTACATTGTGTAGCCTCATACACCAACTCCACCCAAATCTTGTTAGCATCAGCATATTTGATGGCATTGGTTAATGCTTCCTGTCCAATTCGGAGTAAGTTATTTTCAACCTCGGCTGGTAAGGGATAGGCTGTACCTCTAATTTCATAGATCAGAGCGGTATCGGCAGCAGCTCTCATTTGAGTTGCGAGGCGATGCAGGGCACTGTCTAAATCGCCCTCCTCCAATAGCTGGGGACGAAGTGCTGTCACCGATCGCCGTGCTTCAGCTAGTCCAATTCGGGCAAGTTCATCGATCGTTTCTAGATGTGCCTGAGTTGCTTCTAGATCGTCATTTAGCACTTGCGAGGCGGCTCCAAGCTGAACTAGAATGCCTGTAAAGGATTGAGCGAGGGTATCGTGAATTTCTCGTGCCATGCGGTTGCGTTCCTCTAGAATGGAGGCTTCCTCGGCGCGTTTGCGTTCACGCAGTGCCGCGTTTCGCTGTTCGCTAACGTCTGTAATCAAACCATAGTATCCTCTCACTTCAGCATTGCGATCAAAATCGGGGATATAGGTAGCACTGATATGCTTTGTGCCAGACGAATAGGAAAGTTCTGCCTCGTAGGTTACTATCTGTCCTTCTAGTACTTGCTTGATATACAACTCAACAGTTTGATAAGCAGCTTCACCTAGGATTTCATGATTATACCTACCGAGAATTTGATCTCGACTACGTCCAAACCAGACTTCACAGGTCTTGTTGACAAAACGATAGCGCTGATTGGCATCTGTATAAAAGATACAAACGGGTAGAGCTTCGGTAATCAATCGTAGTTCTTGTTCTCGTAAGCGAAGCTCGTCGTAGACATCGCGCAGGGCTGCTTCACTTTTCTTGAGGTCGGCTGTTCGTTCTGACACCTGTTGCTCAAGAGTCCGATTGTAATTCTCTAAAAGCTTCTCACTTTGCGACAGGGCTTCATTTAATGTCTTCATTTCATCAAATGAAACTTGTAATTCATGAGTCATTGTATTAAATGACTTTGCCAACTCCCCTAACTCATCGGAGCGTTCTGTATTAGCAGTTTGTTGCCAATTACCATTCGCTAGCGCCTTCGCTGACTGATTTAAGCTGAGAATTGGTTGGGTAATCCATCGAATTGTTTGGATGCAGATTAATATCGCTACTACCAAGGCAACGATACATAGTAAAACAGTAGTGAGAGTATTGCTATGAATTTGCTTGACAAACTCGTCTTCAGGTACAACAACTATAATTAGCCAATCGATCCCTCGTTCATCTTTTAGAGAACTTAGTTGTAAAAAATGGCGCTTCCCATCAATCGTAAAATCAATTTGTTGACTTCCACTAATTTTGTTAAAATCCCCAAAATGATCGCTTAGATATTTGGCAGTCTCTCGGACTAAAGGAACTGTGCTTTCGATTGCCTTAAGTCGTTGAGCATTTTGCTGATTCTGGTTTAAAACATATAGCTTCTCAGAAGTAGAAGATGCTACCATCAAACCCGATCGCTCAATTACAAACATTGCTCCCGAATCGCTGATTCTTAATCCTTGCAAAAAAGTACTAATCTGTGAGATTGCCAAATCAGTTGTTAAAACTCCTGCCAATTTTCCTGTTGAGTCAAAGAAAGGAACGCCAGCGGTAATGCCTACATTGTTGTCCGTATAAGTAGTAATCTTGCTCCATGCTGGTCTCCCTGCTTGAGCGATCGTGATGTACCAAGGTCTAGTTCGGGTATCATAGTTGGGATTCAGACTCAACAGATTCTTCCGATTTCCATTGCTATCTGCTGTGTAAATAGCGAAATCACCTTTAACAAAATTCCCCGTACTACCGACTGTCAAATTGCCTTTGTTGCAACTCGCTCCAATGATTCCACCTTGCTCATTTGACACGCTAATGTAACTCACTGATTTAAACACTTGAAGCTGTCGAGCAAAGTACCGTTCTAATAATTTAGTGTCTTTCACATTAAACACATCTAAATACCCCGATTTGATCGCTTCAACATTCGCTTGATTGACGAGATGGGGAGTTTCTAAATAGCTTTCTATATAAGATTGAATATGAGCGCTTGTTTCCTGACGTAGTTGGGTTGAAAGCTCGTTAACCGCTTGTTCTCCATTCTTAAATGAAAGATATCCGACAAACCCCACGATGCCTAGAATTTGCAGTACCAGTGGCACAATAAGAACAGTTCGCAACGAAAGCTTACTTGGAATCTTGGTAATATTGCTCAGTAATGATTTAACAACCATATCAAGCTCCTGTCTAACCTTTCTTTTTTAGATTTTGTCTTGAATGGCAATATGATTAATCATAGAGCTTCTCTAGATGCGTATAATCTGGCTTACCTCAAACTATAGAAGATTTATCACATTCTTAAGAACAATTAAGCAAATTTAACTGCGATCGCCGATCTCAAAATTCTGATTTATTACTTAGCGATCGCCTTTACGATCAGAACAACGGGATTAACGGAAGCTCAAAAACGTCCATGAAAGCTATGGAAGCAGTGGAATGTTAATATGAAAGGCGTTGTGAATTTACGGCGAGTGCTACGTGCAATTAATCAACATCCTCCGTAGCTCAAAAGCAACAGCCGCAATGTCCCTAAGGTAATGCGGCTGTTGCTTCGTGTCTAGTGTAGGGGAAATTAAAGGGGATATTAATCCTTAAGAAACGCCAGAAGGTCGGCATTAAGTTGATCTTTATGGGTGTCAGTCAGTCCGTGAGGTGCGCCTGGATAGATTTTCAGGGTTGCCTTCTTCACCAACTTTGCGCCGGCGATCGCAGCAGCCCCAATCGGCACAATCTGGTCATCATCGCCATGTAGAATCAGGGTTGGCACATCGAACTTTTTGAGGTCTTCAGTGAAATCTGTCTCAGAGAAAGCCTTGATGCAGTCAAAGGCGTTCTTGTGTCCCGCCTGCATTCCCTGGAACCAGAACCAGTCAATCATGCCCTGCGAGATTTTGACACCTGGTCGATTAAAGCCGAAGAACGGACCACTGGCGAGATCTTTATAGAGCTGCGAGCGATCTACAAGGGAACCAGCACGCAGCCCGTCAAACACCTCAATGGGAAGTCCATCGGGATTATTTTCCGTTTTCAGCATTAGCGGCGGGACAGCAGAGATCAGTGCGGCTTTTGCGACTCGTGCAGTGCCGTGGCGACCGATATAGCGAGCAACTTCCCCGCCACCTGTGGAGAAGCCAATCAGGGTTGCACCACTCAAATCTAGGGTTTCAATTAGCTTGGCGAGGTCGTCGGCATAGGTGTCCATCTCATTACCGTTCCAAGGTTGGCTCGATCGCCCATGTCCCCGTCGGTCGTGAGCGATCACTCGAAATCCGTGGTCTGCCAAAAAGAGCATCTGAGCTTCCCAGCTATCAGAATTCAGGGGCCAGCCGTGACTGAAGATAATAGGCTGTCCAGCGCCCCAGTCTTTGTAATAGATATCGATATTGCCAGAATTTTCTTTGCCAACTGTAATGTAAGACATGGGGAATCTCCTTTTGTTTGTGTAATCTATGTTTGTGTGAACTGGGTAAACTGGTTAATTTCGCTTCAAATTTGAGCCATACCGCCATCGACAAACAGCTCGATGCCATTCACAAAGCTGCTATCATCTGAAGCCAGAAAGACCACGGCTTTGGCAATCTCATCAGGCGTGCCTACTCTTCCCAGTGGGATAGTGCTGGCTTGGCTGTCTACGAATTCCTGCACCTGCTCATCACTCAGCCCCAAGTGATTGTAGCCAGGAGTAGGAACGACACCAGGACTAATGGCATTAACCCTGATGTGGCGCTCTTTGAGGTCGAGTGTCCAATTACGGGCAAACGATCGCACGGCAGCTTTGGTGGCGCTGTAAACGCTGAAGGCTGGGGTACCTACCGTAGAAGCAGTAGAGGCGTTCAGAATGATAGAAGCACCCTCTGGCAACAGAGGCAGAGCCTTCTGCACGGTGAACAGCAGCCCTTTGACGTTCGTGTTGAACGTTTTGTCAAAGTGTTCTTCAGTGATTGAGCCAAGTGGGGCGATTTCTCCACCACCAGCATTGGCGAAGACCACATCGAGGTGTCCTTGTACTTGCTCGATCTTTGCGAACAGGCGATCGAGGTCTGCCAGCTTGGAGACATCGCTCTGAACACCCGTGACGTTTTTACCGATCGCTTTCACAGCAGCATCCAGTTCAGTTTGGCGGCGACCTGTGATAAAGACATACGCTCCTTCGGCAACGAAACGCTGGGCTGTGGCAAGACCGATGCCGCTGGTGCCGCCTGTAATAAGAGCGATTTTCCCATCTAGTTTTTTCATGATGTTGATGCTTCTCTATTTTGTGGTCGCGGCGCGTTCAATGAGTTTGGCAACGGCATCTGGATGGGAAATCATCACCACATGAGATGCACCCTGCACGACAATCGTCTCCTTTGAGTTGGCGCGCTTCGCCATAAACGATAGCGCTGCTGTCGGAATGTTTAAGTCGCGATCGCCGTAGATGAACCAGGACGGGATGGACTTCCAGGCGGGCACACCAGAGGCTTCATTCAATGCAGCTTCCGCGATCGGACGTTGGGTACTAGCCATCAACTGTGCGTCTTTGGCGGACACATCTGCGGCAAACTGTGCGTGGAACTTGTCCTGTTGAATGTAGAGGTCTTTGTTGCCATCAGGCAGTTCAACTGGGGGCGCGAGTGTTGAACCGAGCGTGCTTCCCGGATAACGTCCTGAGAGTTCAACAGCAGTCTCGCCTGTATCAGGAGCGAAACTCGCAACGTAGACCAGTGCCTTCACGTTCTTATTGCCATTGACTGCATTGGTGATTACTGCGCCTCCGTAGGAATGTCCAACGAGTACGATGGGACCCTCAATACCTTTGAGGACGCTAGATACATAGTCTGCATCGCTTTTGACTCCCCGTAGGGGGTTGGCTACGGCAACCGTTGGGTATCCCTTTGAAATCAGATGGCTTAATACGCCGTTCCAACTGGAAGATTCGGCGAACGCACCGTGAACCAGAACGATGTTGGGTTTGATATCTTGTGCGCTGGTAGTATTCATGATGGCTCCTAAAGAAGTGATGGTTGTAGTGCTTAAAAAGAGTGCGACGATGAGAAGCAGCCGGATGCCGTTCTTGAGAGCGAACCTATTCATGTTATGTTCTCCTTCGTGTTTGTTGCTTTCGTTAGATAGCAATGGCAAGACCGATACCACTGTTACCACCTGAGACAAGTTACCGCCTGTGACAAGCGCAACTTTCCTGCGAGTTTTTGCAGAATGTATCTTTGATTACGCAATGTGAGTTGTCATCAAACGACGGATATAGTCGGCGATCGCTGCTCCCGCATCCTTCAGCACGTAATAGGGAGCAGCGAACTCTTCCAGCCAGAAACCAGTTTTCTTTCCGGAAAACCCGCCATGACCACGACGAAGCCCCCCACGGGACCAAACGCGGCGTAATCCAGCCGACTGAATGCCGCGACACCCTCTCGACCGCCGAACGCGATCGAGACGAGAGCGCTGGCGACGTTGGCGGCGACCATCCATGCGAAGAGTACGTTCGTCAGCCCCAGAAGATACCGCCACCACCGATACTTACCCCAGCGGGCGGACTCCATGTAAGTCACGTTTTTCATTTAGAATACTTCCTGACTTTTACAGATTATTTACGCCGTGCTGCTGGTTTCATCCTTGACCTCGGTTTTGATAACGAAAGCCCTTAATTCGACAATCTCACCGCCGCGAAAGCGCCAGATGTCGCAGTACGAGTAATGAGCCGCCTTCCCGTCTTCGTCCTTCATTGTGATGTCGCCCAGTGCCGTGACGAAATCACCCTCAGTGATTAAGTTAGCGACCATAAACTTTGGCGTCTCTACGTATGTCGTTGCCATCCATTGGCGAACGGCTTCTTTTCCGTTAAATGATGCCTTGCCACCAAAGACCGTAGAATAAACACGCTGACAATCTGATGCTTACAGATCCAATTTTCTGGCAAGAAAATCTTTTATATAGCTTCCAATTTCCGATGCATGTGTTTCCAAGGCAAAATGCCCTGTATCTAGAAAGTGGACCTCCGCATCGGGCAAATCTCGTTTATAAGCTTCCGCACCTGCTGGGATAAACGCAGGATCGTTTTTACCCCACACAGCGAGAAGTGCTGGCTGATGAACTCGGAAATATTCTTGAAATTCTGGATATTTTTCAACGTTACTGCGATAATCCAAAACTAAATCCAGCTGTATCTCATCTGCTCCGTGGCGGTTCATATATGCAATGTCGAGCGTATAACCGTCAGGCGAAACTTGTTCGGGACTCGTGCCGTGCAAATACTGCCAATTTTTGATAACTTCAGGCGACAACGAATCCCGACAAGCCTCCCGGTTTTCATTTGTGGGTTCGCGCCAGTAAGTCTGCCATGGCCCCCATGCATCGCTAAAGCCATCTAGGTAAGCATTGCCATTTTGACTAATGATAGCTGTCACTCGATCGGGATGTGCAACCGCCAAACGGAAACCTGTAGGTGCGCCATAATCGAACACGTATAAAGCATATTTTCCCAATTTGAGTGCCTCAACGAAGTCACCGATTACTTTGGCTAAATTATCAAAAGTGAAATCAAAATCACCTCGCTTGGGAGTATCTGTATTCCCGAAGCCAGGAAGATCTGGCGCGATGACACGATATTGTTGCGCGAGTTCTGGAATTAAATTTCGATACATGTGGCTTGATGTCGGAAATCCATGTAACAAAAGAATGACGGGCGCATCTATAGGTCCAGCCTCACGATAGAACACGTTGACGTTACCAACTTGCTGGTTGAGAAATTTCGTCTTCATAATATTTTCATGTTTAGATAATCTGTATCGTCGGAGTTATGATTCCATTCGCTTGCTCCGCTTGGTGTTGAGCAGCACTGTCGCTTCTGCAAAACTCACTGAACAATTGCGGTAACGCGGATTTCAATACGCATCGTTGGAAGTCCAAGAGCCGCGACACCTAGCTCTGTCCAAATTGGGGCGTGGTTGGGCATGTAATGACGAAATAGCCTGACCATCACCTCGTTAACCTCCGGGGGAAATCCTCCAACATGGTAAGAATTAACGTGGACAACATGCTCCCAACCCGCACCAGCAGTCGCCAAGGTTCGCTCTACGTTCCGAAACGCCTGAGCAATTTCGTCTGCGATCGATTCGGGAATTTGCAGATCGTCATCCCAGCCGCCTTGACCTGATGTCTCCACTCGATCGCCAATTTTTACGGCTTGCGAGTAATGAAATTCATTCAGCATGTATTGCCCATAACCGGGGGTGACAAAAAACTCGGGCTTATTCATTGTTTTTTCCTTTGTTCAGTAAGTTTGACTCTATCTCGCGCTGCTGAGACAGCTTGCAAGATCTGATTGACTTGAGGAGGTGCCAGGTCAGCCTATGCTGGTAAGCACTACGAGCAGAAACGAGGGCAGGTTGAAAACGACGTGGACGACGAGACCGAGCCAGATCGAACCACTGCGGCGGAAGATATCGGCGGTGGCAAGACCCGCCACCACGGCTGCGGGGAAGGTGTAGTTGATCCCATGCATGAGAAAGGGGAAGGGGAAAGGTTAGGGTTTAGGGTAGAGCCAGTGCTTAAATAGCTGGGTTAGGCGGGGCATGATCAGGTAGGTGAGCAGGGCGACTACGA
>JANMRU010000277.1:0-12807 GCA_031388585.1 Pseudanabaena sp. SOY_30_concoct_251
CCGCTACAGGTTCTACTCCTTCGGTGACGCGATGCTCGTGCTCTGAATCGGTATGTAACCAGCCTTGCCGTTCTCTGCGAAGCAAATGCACCTGGTCCAGCAGGTACTGTAGTTCCAGCTCCTGCTGTTAGCGGTGGTCCAGTTTGTACTGGTGCATCTGCTCCTGTTGGCAATTAAATTTTTTGCAACCCAGGCTCAAGCATTCCCGAGGAAAAGATCTATTTATCTACGCATAGAACTTTGAGGTTAGCTTTTAGTCCTAGGTCAAAGAGCTGGAGCTATTGGTTGGAATTAATTCCTAAGATACTTAACATATCTGTTAATTTTGAAGAGTGGAGTGATATTTATCCCTCCACTCTTTTTAATATTAAGTTTTGATTTTTATCGATTATTAGGTTGATATGAACCATATCCAACAGCTAATTCAGAACTGTCTTGTTCTCAAAGATTATAGTCAAGGGGTATCTATCTGTGAGCAGGCGATCTTCACAGAGCCGGATGTAATATTGCATTATTGGTATTTAGGTTTGATGCAACTTTTGCAAAAGCAAGAAGTAGAAGCTCAAAGCACTTGGTTATTGGGCATGTCTGAATGCGATGCTGGGGATGACTTATCACAAGTAGATAAATGGACATCTGACCTATTATCGATTTTGCAGGCAGAGGCTATGCGTCAGGAGTCCACAGAAGACCTCACAATGGCATGGTTGATTCGGCGGCACAGTCACGAAATTAATTCTGAAGATATTAATAATCTTCTGCATATGATTCGCTTGTCTGTGCAGTTGCAAACCATGACCGAAAGCGACCTGATTGACTTGCAAGCGATCGAGTCATTGCAAGAAGCTGCGGTAGGAACAGTTTACCCAGATCTATTATCTGAGCTAGTTACACAAGTTTTAGACTATCCGCCGCTTTACCCATCATTGATCGAGTTTATCGAAGCTTGTGTACCTCATATTTATTATCCCTACGATTTTGTTGTTAAGTTAATACACGCTGCCGTTAACCTTTTCTACTATGCCAAGCAGATCGAGTTGGCAATAAGACTCCTTGAGATTTGCCTTCGACTCAAACATGAGGAGATTGAGGTGTTAAATCACTTATCACCTATGTACCAGAATATTGGTCAGTACCAAAAAAGTATTGATACTGCCAAATTATGCTGTAACTTATCCGAAAAAATTACCGATCGAGTCTTTGCTAGCCAATTGCTATTAAGAGCCTTGATTGGTTCAGGTGGTTATTGGCAAGAAGTTGTAGCTGCCTTTGAGCAACACCAAACTCTGACCCAAACATTAATCGAAGATCACCCTGTCGATCTTGCCTCAGCTATGGTCAGGCGATTTTATCTCACAGGTTTTTTTGCGCCTTACCTGAGGGATCAACCCAGACTCAATCACACTATTCAAAACCAGCTAGCTCAAATTTGCCAACAAAATACTGGTATTTACGCTTCTGAAGTTATAGAGCGCTATCAAAAATCCCACGATGCCCGTCGTCATAATATACAGTCTGATCGCCCTCTCAGAATTGGCTATCTATCTCACTGTCTAAATACACACTCGGTAGGCTGGCTGGCACGATGGTTGATAAAACATCATGACCGAGATCGTTTTAAGATTTTTGGCTACTTTGCACCTTACCAACAAAACCAAGATCCTCTACAAGAATGGTATGTTGAACAGTTCGATCAAGCCTATCGCGCCGGAGTTGACGGATCTGGCAGCAGTGATGATATTGCTGAAAAAATTTTTCAAGACGAGATAGATATTTTAATTGAGCTTGATAGCGTCACCTTAGATGGCACTTGCAATACGGTGTCTTTCAAACCTGCACCTGTGCAAGTCACCTGGTTAGGCTGGGACGCTTCAGGTATTCCTGCGATCGACTACTTTATTGCCGATCCTTATGTGCTTCCAGATTCAGCTCAAGAGTACTACAGCGAAAAAATCTGGCAATTACCTGAGACCTATATTGCTGTAGATGGATTTGAAGTTGCAGTACCAAGTTTGCGCCGCGACCACCTAGATATTCCTGACGATGCAGTTATTTACCTCAGCGCGCAGAAAGGTTACAAACGCCATCCTGACACAATCAGGTTGCAAATGCAGATTATCAAAGCTGTACCAAATAGCTTTTTCTTGATTAAAGGAAGTGCCGATCAAGATAAAATGCGAGACTTTTTTATCCAGATCGCCCAAGAAGAAGGTGTAGATGTAAGGTGTCTGAGATTTCTGCCAGTGGTTGAAAATGAAGCAGTTCACAGAGCAAATTTGTCCGTGGCAGATGTAGTTTTAGATACCTATCCTTATAATGGAGCAACCACAACCCTTGAGACCTTATGGATGGGTGTTCCACTAGTTACTCGTGTGGGGGAACAGTTTGCGGCTCGTAATAGCTATACGATGATGGTGAATGCTGGCATTAGTGAAGGAATTGCTTGGACAGATCGAGAGTATGTGGAGTGGGGAATTCGCTTTGGTACTGAACCTGAACTAAGAAAAGAAGTTAGCTGGAAACTCAGGGAATCTAGAAAGACATCGCCTCTATGGAACGCCGAAAAATTTACGCGGCAAATGGAAGATGCTTATGAGCAGATGTGGGAAAAGTTTCAAGCACCGACGATCGCGGAATTACCAGAGCAGCCTTTAATCGAACCAATTCCCAAAACAAACCTTTTGGTTATACCTGAAGCCGAATATCAAAATGGATTGGGTATTGGTTTTGCCCAGCAAGGTCAGATAGAGCGGGCGATCGCTTGTTTTGAATTAGCTATTGAGATTCAGTCAAATTTTGCTGATGCTCACTATAATCTTGGTATTGCCAGATCTGAGCAAGGCAACGTTGATGCCGCGATCGCCAGTTTCACAGAGGCTATTAGCTACAATCCTCAATACACGAGTGCTTACTTAAATTTGGGGCTAACATTTACGAAACAAGAGAGATATGCTGAAGCAAATGATATGTATGAAAGAGCCTTAGCGCTTGCTCCCAATGATGTCGATATCCTCTTAGCTATGGGGAATCTGCTGTTCGAGCAAAGGGAGATAGAAAAGGCTACTAATTACTATCAAATTGCCCTAAATACTTCTCCTAATTCTGCTGAGACAAACTATGCTTTGGCAGTTGCACTTACCCATGCAGGCAAATTTCATAGAGCTGTTACTTATTACGAGGCTGCTCTCAAACTCGATCCTGGCAAAGCCCTTACCCATTACAACCTTGGTCTAGCTTTTGAAAAACTAAAAAAGGACTTTAAGGCGATCACCGAATTTCAGCAGGCTATTACATTGCAATCTAATTTTGATGATGCTTATTGGAATCTCATTAACATACTTGTCAACACACAGAATCCAACCTTAAGAAATCATGAATATGTAATGGAAATTGCACAACAATGTTTGGTGAATTGCCTCACTAAGTCACCTGTAAGTGCATTAATTTCCTTTCTTTCCGCTTCACTATATTGCCATTGCTTTTTAAACAATGAAGGAACAATGCAAAGATTAGAGGAGTTAGAGCAGTACATTGGGCAAAATTGCGATCTTCTTACCAAAAAAGAAACTGAACAGTTATACGGACGCTTGAATTTTATTCTACCTAACTTCAGAGATAATGTTGCAGAAAACAATAAATTACTTAACCTGGTAGCTCAAGCATACAAAAACAAAGCTATCATAGCAGATGAAAATTGCTTGATTAGTAATCACGCAGATAGGGAAATAGCCTGCCCTTTAAGGATCGGTTTTATCTCTTCCCATTTTCTCAGGCATTCTATGGGATGGTGTAGTGTAGATATTGTGCAAGAATTATCAAAAATCACCCCCCACATCTATCTCTATACAACAAGTAATAATAAGACCGATGATTTAACTGAATTGTTTGAAAATATTGCTGAAAAATTCTATAGACAAACAAGCTTACAGAAAAGTGGTATCGTCGATATCCCTGACCTAGTTAATCAGATTAAAACTGATTGCATTGATATATTGATTGATTTAGATTCCACCACTATCCCAATCCATGCTCATATCTTGTCTAGCCAACCTGCTCCTCATTGTCTAGTTTGGCTAGGGTGGGACGCACCACAAATGCATGAAGATCAATATTTTTTAGTCGATCATCACACTCATCCCAAAGGGGTAGAAGTCCATTATGTTGAGCAGCTAGTAAGGATGCCCGACTCACTTGTCGCAATTGCGGGAATGAACAGAGAACCTGTAGATCGAGAAGCTTACCGCCAATCTCTAGGTATTACTCCTGAGACAATCGTTTATCTTTGCATCGCCCCTGCACGTAAAATTACCGCAGAAATGGTAGTGGCACAAATAGGAATTCTAAAGGACGTGCCAAACAGTATTCTTATCCAGCGTGGCAATGGAGATAGGGAAGGCATGAAAGCAAAATATACGAGAGAATGCGAAGCTCAGGGAGTTGATATCAGCCGCTATAAATCCTTGCCCCCAGCAGCGCCTGAAGAAAAACATCGAACTATTTATGCGATCGCTGATGTGCTGTTAGATTCTTATCCCTTTAATGGAGGCACTCTGAGCCTCGAGACACTTTGGTTTGACGTGCCAATGGTAACTAGGATGGGAGAGCAGTTTTTCTCGCGTATGGGCTATTCTTTCTTAACTACTTTAGGAATAGATGCAGGCATAGCTAATACCTGGGAAGAGTACGTGGAATGGGGGATTAAGTTTGGTACAGATGAAAAACTTAGAAATGCGGTAAGAGAGAAACTCATCCAATCAAAAAAGGTTGAAACTCTAGCACCCCTATGGAATCCGCAAAAATTTGCGCAAGACTTATATCTTTTGCTAGCACAAATTGCCCTAAGAGAGGAAGCCAAGTAAATGAAAAGTTATCAAGAACAGGATTTCAAAGAAGAACTGCAGACTGCAAAAGAACGCTGGGAATCTGGTGATGCAGATGGTGCAATTGCCATCTATTTAAAGATTATCAAAATCAATCCCAATGTAGCCAAAGTACATAACTATCTAGGGGTCATAAATGACGCTCAAGGCCGCGTAGATGATGCTATTGACTGTTATCAAAGAGCGATCGCTATCGATCCAGACTATGCTCATGCTCACAACAACCTAGGCGTCGTGGCATCAAAAAAAGATGGGATCGAACTGGCAGTTGCTAGTTACCAAAAAGCTATTAACCTGCAGCCAAATTTCGATCTTACCTACGCAAATTTGATCAGCTTAATCATAGAAAAGCAGCCATCTAGCATATCTTATGAACAGTTATTGGAAATTGGTCATCAATATATTAAATATTGTCAAGATCAATTTCCTGTAAAGACTTTATTGAATTTTCTCCGTATTTCTTCATACTGCGGAACTGTCAGTGAGTTAGTTCGAGCAAGAATGATTGAACTAGAAAAATGTATTTATACAAACAGAGAACATCTTACTAAAGATGATATGGAAGCTCTTTACATAATTCTCCCATTTGTCCTGCCCCATATTAGAGATAGTGTTGCTTTAAACAATAAAACATCTCAACTGGTCGCATCAATTTATAAAGAACAATATTTGATTACTAGTAATGTTTATTACTTAGAGAGTATTTCCAAGTATGAACACAACATAAAGCAGCCTTTAAGAATTGGATTTATCTCACCTAATTTCCGCAGGCATTCTATGGGTTGGTGTACTACTGATGTAATTAGAGAGTTATCAAAAATCACTCCTCATATCTACCTATATCTGACAGGCAAATCTGCTGATGACAGAACTTATCTTTTTAATGACATCGCAGCCAAATTATACTGCCAACACAACCCTTTAGAAAAAAACACTTACGAATTTGAAGAAACAGCCCTAATCGAAGAAATTCGTCAAGATAATATTGACATATTAATTGATCTGGATTCAATTACTGCGCCTCGTCATACCCACATTTTGGCAGCTAAACCTTCCCCCTATTGCCTGATCTGGTTGGGGTGGGATGCTCCGCAAATGGATAGCTCCCACTATTTTCTAGTCGACCGCCATACTCATCCTGAAGGAGTGGATGACTATTACGTAGAAAAACTTTTAAGAATGCCTGACTCTCTGGTAGCAATTTCGGGAATGGAAAGAGAACCTGTAGATCGAGAAGCATATCGTCACTCCCTAGGAATTTGCTCCGACCAAGTCGTTTTCCTTTGCATTGCGCCTGCACGTAAAATTACATTAGAGATGGTAAGAGCACAGGTAGAAATCCTTAAAAATGTTCCAGATAGCATCCTTTTACAGCGCGGCTTCGGATCAGTAAAGATGATGCAGGAAACATACCAAAATGAGTGTCAAGCTCAAGGAGTAGATATAAGTCGGTATCGCTTCATGCCTCCCGAATCTCCTGAGGAAAAACATAGAACGATTTATGCGATCGCTGATGTGTTGCTCGATTCATATCCTTTTAATGGTGGCACTTTGAGCCTGGAAACCCTTTGGTTTGACGTGCCGATGGTAACCAGAATGGGAGAACAATTTTTCTCACGCATGGGTTATTCTTTCCTGGCTACCCTAGGAATTGAGGAAGGTATTGCTACCAACTACGAAGAATACGTAAAATGGGGAACTAAGTTTGGTATAGATCCAGAATTTAGGAAATCGGTAAAAGAAAAACTCATTCAATCTAAACAGACTCAAACCCTATCACCTCTTTGGAATCCACAAAAGTTTGCTAAAGACTTATACTCATTACTAATGGGTATAGTTTTTCAAAAAGAGATTGGAGAAATGCAATTAGACTATTTTCAAACGGCCAAAGATTATTGGGCATCTGGTAATACTGAATTAGCAATCGCTAACTTTACCAAGGCATTAGAAGTAGATCCCAACTTAGCTGAAGCTCATAATCAATTAGGGATTATACACGCTCAGCAAGGTAGTTTAGACAATGCTATTCTCTGTTTTCAGAGAGCGATCGCGATTGAACCCGAATATGCGGATGCTCATTACAATTTAGGCAATGCTTTAGCTGAGAGTGGTCAAATAGAAGAGGCGATTGAAAGTTTTGAGCTGGCAACTAACATGCAGCCAGACAATATCAATGCTTATCTCAACTTAGGGGTAGTTCATTCACAACATGAGGACTCTGAGGCAGCGGCATTTTGCTACCAAATGGCATTAGAAATAGATCCTAACTGTATTGAAGCCTATCAAGCGCTAGCAAATATTTTCACTAATCAAGGAATGCTAGAAGAAAGTATCGAGTGTTATCAACAAGCACTAAGAGCTATTTCTGAGAACATTTATGAAGGAAGCGAAAGAACATCAAATACACCAACTATAGAAGCCAATATACACCTCAATTTAGGGAATAATTTCTATTTACAAGAACAGCTAGAGCAATCCTTACAAGCATATCAACAAGCACTAGCTTTGAATGCTAACTTTGAAGGTCTTAGCTTTAGGATGAGGGAAATCGCCTGGACTCTAGAAATTAGATCTAAAGTTTCAGAAGAGAATCATACAGTCCTTCACGTCGGTTGTGGTCGATATTCCCCAGCATCTTTGCATCTTGCTTTTCGGACTCCTGAATGGCAAGAGGTTCGCTTTGATATTGACCCTGACGTGCAACCCGATATTATCGGCACACTAACTGATATGGAGGCTGTGGATAGTAGCTCAGTAAATGCGATCTGGTCATCTCACAACATCGAGCATCTTTATCCCCATGAAGTTCCTATTGCGCTTGGAGAATGTTATCGCGCTCTTAAACCAGGGGGACTAGCTTTAATTACCTTGCCAGACATTCAGAAAGTAGCTGAGTATGTCGCCGCAGGAAAATTAGAAATACCTCTTTACAACAGTCCAGCAGGAGAAATTACTGCCCTTGATATCCTTTATGGACTTGGCACATCGATTGCTAATGGGAATTATTACATGGCACATCGCACTGGTTTCACTGCCGAAACATTCACAAACAAGTTAATGGATGCAGGATTTGTTGATGTCGTAGTTTGTCGGGAAGACCTTAATTTATGGGCTAAAGCATACAAACCCAAAGATTAAAATCTATAGACTATGTCTATCAACAAGCATAACAAAAATATTGTGAGTAAGTTTTAATTGATAGTGGATAGTTAAGTTTGGCTTACATCTCTTGACCTCAAAAAGTAATTAAGTATGCTGCATTTTTTCCTAACAGACTATTTCCTGCGTGAGAAAAGCTATAGTCGGTACGAGTTTTTCAATTTTGAGGTGGCAAAATGGGCTGAATACTATCTTGGGCAGAAAACTTCTTTCCATCAGTCCAATTGGTGTGCAGGTAGAGTCACAGAAAATCCGCAGGATATCTTGCTAGGGCATCCTACCTATGCCGCATTGGATCGAGAACTGGGTAAATTGCAACGCAATTGGGTACAAGATAATGCGTTGCACCCTGGAGATAGTTGCCACCCCAATACTTACATTCTTATGCCATGGGTTCCTGAATTTCCCCAAGAATGGGCACCGAACTTAGTGCATGTTGAAAGCCAGTTGCTTGCAGCACAGAAAATTTTTGCATTTTGCGGCCAAATTTGGATAGATCGCACCCTAGCTAAGATGGACGAGTCAATTCAGGCGCAAGTTAAGCATAAATTAATTCGCTGCAATATTGGTGTTGCTACTCAAAATTTACCATATATCAAACAAAAGTTTAATCCTATCGGCAATCGACAACTGCTGCATATCAGCACTTTAGGCTCTTATAAAGGTTTTGATATTACCTGCGAAAGTATTCAGGGATTAAATACAACTCTAAATGTTGGTAGCAAGTCTCTTCAAGCACCCTTAGGCCCTATCTACGCCACAATAAATGGCAAAAAATATGGATTCAACTTTCTTGGAGAAGTCAATAATGCCGATCCTAATTTCAATCAGTGGGTAGTTGATACCTGTGACTTTTACATTCATACAGGCACAATGGATGCTCAGGCAACTGTCATATTAGAAAACTGCACCAGAGGGCTGATTCCTCTCGTAACACCTGAAAGTGGCTATGCGAGTCCCCATGCTATTTATTTAACTCACGACCCAGAAGAAAATCGTCAGATTATTGATTGGGCTTTGAATCAATCTGAGGAGGAACTATTAAATCGTAGTTCCTTAATTAGGCAACATATTCAGGAAGAACATAGCTGGGAGATAATATTCAACCAAATTTGGGAAGAAATTGTTGATGATATGAACAATAGAAAACAAACATCAATAATGCCCACTTCTAAAATGCACAAATTACCCGCATTAATAGAAACTCTAAATCATTTAGGCTTAAGAGAAATTAACAGGATTATTTTCCCAAATTGGTCAGAGGCTGAAGCATTTGCCGAGGAGTTGCGGCAAATTGTTAGAGCAATTCTTGCATCCCCAGATTGCGAGCGCATTACTCTGCTGGTTGACACTAGCGGCATTAACCCTGAGGCTGCTGATGGTTTAGTTGCCGAGGTAGTGATGGATCTCTTAATGCAAGAAGATATAGAAATCAATAATGAACCGCAGATATCTCTGATTGCAGAACTAAACGATCGGCAGTGGCAAACTTTACTACAGAATATTCAAGCAAGAATTCCTCTAGTGCATGAGAATAAGATTGCGATCGCCAAGTATCAAGCCGAATATTTACCTATAGCAGGAGACAATTATGCGTGAAAATCACCCAATTATTGCAATTGATGGCATGATTTTTCAAGCCTCGTTAGTTGGAGGTGTAAGCCGAGTATGGCGATCGCTCTTGGAAGAGTGGGCAAAAACCGATTTCGCTCAACATTTGCTGATTTTGAGTCGAGCTAATACCGCTCCTATCATTCCTGGGATAAAGTATTGCGTTATTCCTCTTAGTCATAATGATTATGAAGGCATGGCACTAGATCGACAGATGCTGCAACAAGTATGCGATACAGAAGGTGTAAGTTTGTTTATTTCTACCTACTACTCCACACCTTTGTCCACACCATCCGTATGTCTACTTCATGACATGATTCCAGAAATACTTCAAGCGGATCTTAGCCAATTAGTCTGGCAAGAGAAACACCAAGCTATTCGTCAAGCATTGAGCTATATTACAGTCTCGCAAAATACAGCTAATGACCTTATAAAGTTTTTCCCGCAAATCCCTGTAGAGAAAATCACAATTGCGCACTGCGGTATTGATAAGATCTTTAAACCTGCAACTTACAACCAAATTGGTCAGTTCCGCGACAAGTATCAGATTACTAAACCTTACTATTTACTTGTTGGTGATAATAGAGGCTATAAGCGTTATCTTTATTTCTTTAAAGCATTTGCACAACTTGATAATCATGAGGAGTTTGATATTGTCTGGATAGGCAACACCCTGCCAATATCACCAGAGATTCAGGAGTTTATGAGTGGTAGCACTTTATACTCATTGCATGTTGATGATGATGAATTGGTCAGTGCTTATTCAGGTGCGATCGCACTAGTTTATCCTTCAATTTATGAGGGATTTGGACTACCGTTATTAGAAGCGATCGCATGTGGATGTCCTACAATTACCTGTTACAACTCTTCTATTCCTGAAGTTGTAGGTGATGCAGCATTGTTTATTGAAGCAACCCAAATCTCAAGTTTTGTTGAGGCTTTAATTAACGTGCAAGCTCCTAATATTCGGAATGCTCTTATAGGAAATGGAATAGAGCATTCACAGCATTTCTCTTGGGAAAAGATGGCAAACACATTGAAAGCTAAGTTTTTACAAGCCGTTGAAGATTTTGAGCAAACAGGCTTATCCAAAAAAAAGATTAAAAAGATTTTATTTTCGGCTGGTGTTGGCACTCTAAGAAATAATTTCATCAATTACAGCAGTCCCCGATTCCGTCAATATGCCGAACATCATGATTTTGAATATCGTGAAATTACGGAATATCCTGATATTACCGAGAGGTCACTGCATTGGATTAAAATTCACTATGCCCTAAAACTTATGGAAGAACTCCAAGAAGGTGACATTATTGCATGGATCGATTCTGATGTGGCAATTGTACGCGGCGATATTGAGCTAACGACCCACAAAAGCGTTGCGATCGCCCATGATTCGTCAGGAGTTATTAATACTGGGGTATGGGCAGTCCAAGTGAATGACTTTAGCAAAAGATTTTTACAAGCAATTTGGGATACTGATTGGGAAGATCATGCTTGGCAAGATAACTATGCAGCTTTAAAGGTAATCGACCAACTTTCTGATGCAGACTTAGAAAATCATGTCGAACTTTTACCGATGAGTATGAATGTAACTCTTGTCAAAGGGGAATATCCTTCTTTTGATAGTTTGTTAACGCATCCTTGTGAAGATCCAATTCGATTTCGGCATTTTGCCGGTAGGCAGACTTGGCATTTAAAATATTTTGCTGAGCCTATCTTATTTAATTCTTTGCCTAATCAAGAGTTTTGCAGGGTTTGCGGAGCAGTCTCTCATGCTTTTGCACGACCAATTATTATGAATAAATATGAAGTCCAATATTATCAATGTAGTAACTGTGGCTTTATTCAAACTGAAGATCCCTACTGGCTTTCAGAGGCTTATTCTTCTGCAATTTCATCAACTGACACGGCATTGGTATTCCGTAACATTAAACTATCCCATATTACTAACAATCTGATTTTCGAATATTTTGACCCTCAAGGAATTTTCCTCGATTATGGTGGTGGTTATGGCTTGTTTGTAAGGCTGATGCGTGATTTAGGTTATCACTTTTATTGGCATGACAAGTATTGCACCAATTTTTTTGCTCATGGATTTGAGATTGATGTAATAGATCCTGATAATAGTGACCGCTTGGAATTGATAACATGTTTTGAAGTATTTGAGCATCTTGTTGAGCCGATCGAAGAAATTGAAAAAATGTTAAAACTATCAAAAAACATTTTGTTTGGCACACAACTATTACCTGAGAATAGTCCTAAGCCAGGTGACTGGGGATACTATGCACTTAACGAAGGTCAACATATATCTATATTCACAAGGAATTCACTAGAAATTATTGCGAGAAAATTTGGATTAAATTTCTATTCTAATGGCACTTCTTTACACTTACTAACAATCAAAAACTTCCCTGATTCTCTATTTGATATACCTAGTCTGTTTACTATCCATCCACCACGTTTTCCTTCTCTTATTCTTAGCGATTCTAGTTATCTTTCAAGTTTGGACAAACAAAGTGCAACTCAGGAATTTTTTCCTTCAGATGATAGAATTTCCGAGAATAGTTTTATTATCTTTCCTGACTGGACACAGCCCCTAGAAAAGCTATATGCAGAATTAAGATCAGTTGTGCAAAATATAATGATGACTGAGAATTGCGATCGCTTCACTCTTCTCATTGAAGTTAATGATGCAGACTCTAGCTTAGCTGATGAACTACTCTCGGAAGTAGTGATGAGCTTGTTAATAGAGCCAGACTTAGCTTTTGAAGCTGAGCCATATATATCATTTATTAGTGTTAGTAAACTTAGCCATATACAAAAGCAAGTTCTCGCCAACAAAATCAGAGCTCGCATAGAACTGGAGTATGAAGACCAAAAGGCTATCATCGCGACAGGCCTAACCACCATACCTACTTGTAGGATCGACGAATTGTACTCACTCATTAATCCATTACAGCCTAGATCAATGAATGAGGATTTAGCACCGATTCCCAACAATCTTTCAAAAGAATATAGAATAGGGAAATACAAAATATTGCTGCCGTTAGAGCATAAGCTTGATGCCTATCAAGCCAAGTGGAAAAGATACGACCTTGCATTAGGTTATATTTCTCAATCTATCTTTCAGAAATATCCAAATTCTTCAGCGATTGAC
>JANMRU010000300.1:0-7952 GCA_031388585.1 Pseudanabaena sp. SOY_30_concoct_251
TGTAGTCATATGTGTAACCTCGGTAAACGAGTTTAAATTTGGGGCGATCTGTAGAATCAGCGACGGGTTCGGTTGGGGCAGGAACTTCGTAGGAGTTGCCGCGAAATGATAGTTTCATGATTAAGACTCCTTGTGGGGTGATTGTGTATTAGAGGTATTGATTAGGGCTGAACCTCATATATTCATCAAACTCCACTTCTAACTGAGTTCCAGTCTGAGATGTACTGACTTGTGACTGACTTTGTAAAGACTTTTGTAGCGATCGCGACTAAGATTTGGGTATTTTATAGTGTAATTTGGGTATAAGTAGTGTAAAATCTCGACATCAGTCAGTAGAGGTCTCTATGCCCAGATCGCTTAGAGTTCAACAAGATTGCATTCACAAAGTCAAACTGGCACTCGGACGTAACGGCTTTCCCAGCCAACGCGCTTTAGCTGAGGATGCGGGATTTGCTCTAGCTACAGTCAGCAACTTTCTGACGGGTAAACCTGTTGACTACACAACTTTTGAAGAAATCAGTCGGAGATTGGCGCTGGATTGGAAAGAAATCTCCACTCTAGATTTTGAGGTTTCATCCCAGGCTATAGATAATAATCTTGGAATCCCTGAGTGGATCGATGTCAACCAGGATACATCGCCTCGCTACCCCAGTGGCGCAGTCCCGCTCGGCTCGCCTTTTTACCTGGAACGCGCTCCCCTTGAAGCGCAGATTGAGCAAGAAATTAGGAAACTAGGAGCCTTAGTAAGGATTAAAGCGCCCAGAGAAATGGGCAAGACTTCACTGCTGCTGAGGATTCTCAACTCTGCTAAACGTCTGGGTTACCGCACCGTCAGCTTGAACCTGGAGCAAGTCGACCAGGCGATCCTTAACGATTTAAATCAATTTTTGCGCTGGCTGTGTGCGAATGTGGCTCGCCAGCTTCAGCTAAAACCGAGATTAGATGCTTATTGGGATGATGATTTGGGCAGCAAAATTAGCTGCACTTCCTACTTCCAAGACTATCTACTAAAGGAAATTTCCGCTCCCATTGTCCTGGCGTTGGATGAGGTGAATCAGATTTTTGAGCATCCTCAAGTGGCGAAGGATTTTTTGCCTCTGTTGCGATCGTGGTACGAGGAAGCCAAAACCCTTCCCATCTGGCAAAAGCTCCGCATTATTGTGGTGCACTCAACGGAAATTTACGTTCCCCTCGATCTTAACCAGTCACCATTTAATGTGGGACTACCAGTTCAGTTAAATGGTTTCAGTAAGGAGGAGGTGCAGCAGTTAGCCCAATGCTATGAACTTGACTGGTCGGATGGGGACGAAGTCAGGCAACTGATGGAGATGGTGGGGGGACATCCCGCACTGATTCAAATCGCGCTCTATCACCTTAGTCGTGGGGATGGAACTCTGGCTCAACTGCTGGAAACTGCCCCCACAGCCACCGGAATTTATAACCATCACTTGCAGCGCCATTGGGCAACACTGCAAGAGCAGCCGGAATTAGCTGGTGCCATCCATACTGTCATGAGTACCACTGAGCCAGTAGAATTAGAGCCGATCGTTGCTTACAAGTTAAGAAGCATGGGGCTGATTGAACAGTCTGGGAATAAAGCGATGCCAGGCTGTGAATTGTATCGGCAGTCTTACCTAAAAGAATAACTATAGTAGGGTTTTGAGATTGACGTGATTAAAAAGCCACAATTAAAAAATAGCTTCCGTTTTGAACAAGTCGATTCAGAAGGTATCTTTTTATTGTCCGAAAAAGGGACAACATTCCTAAGCAATCCTCTGTTTCAAAAACTAATCCCTTTGATTGATGGCAAGCTCACTGAGGAAGAAATTGTTGACCAACTCCGCAAGGAATTACCGGAGGCTTATATTTTTTATGCGCTTATGGAACTGGAGCAAAAGGGATTTATTATTGAAAACGAGCGAGTTTTAGACCCGAACTTTGCTCTATTTTGCGAGTCTTTGTCCGTTGATGCCAAAGATGCGCGCAAGCAATTGCAATCGACTCGAGTTGCACTCAGTGCTTTGGGGGCTTTATCCTGCAAGAATTTGAGCGACAGTTTAAGACGATCGCATATCCAAGTTGCCGATGGCGGAGAGATTGAAGTTGTTTTAACGGACGACTATTTGCGAGGCGAATTAGAAGCAATTAATCGAGCTAATCTCGAAAAATCTCGGCCTTGGATGTTGGTTAAACCCGTCGGGACTTTGCTTTGGATCGGCCCTATCTTCCATCCTGGAAAAACTGGATGTTGGGAATGTTTGGCACAGCGATTGCGAAACAATAGACCCTCGGAAGGATTTATCCAGCGACGTAGAGATAGCATTTTCCCTTTAACGCCACCCCTTGTCGATCTACCCGCAACTGAAGAAACAGCTCTCGCAATGGCGACAAATGAGATCCTAAAATGGATTCTCCAGGGAGAGAATAAACGACTGGAAGGGGTAATTGCCACCTATGACACCCTATCTCTAGCAATTCAAAATCACGTCCTCGTCAAACGCCCTCAATGTTCCCATTGTGGATACCTCAAATCCCAGCGCGATCGCCCTTTACCAGTCATGCTCGGTAGCCGTCAGAAAAGGTTTACAAGCGATGGCGGACATCGTTGCATTCCCCCCGAGGAAACCCTAAAACGCTATCAGCACCATATCAGTCCCCTGTCGGGAGTTGTGCGTTCTTTGGAAAAGCTGCCTTACGATTGTAACGGTCTAGCTCACATCTATACAGCCAAGCATCATTGGGCCTGCATGTTTGACGATCTAGATAATTTGCAAAAAAATGTTGGGGGGAGAAGCTCTGGAAAAGGAAGAACGGAGGCTCAAGGCAAAGCGAGCGGTTTTTGTGAGGCGATCGAGCGCTACTCCGGTATTTTTCAAGGTGATGAAGTCACGATTAAGCGTAGCTACCAAAAGCTGGGCGATCGGGCAATTCATCCCAATGCTTGCATGCAATTCAGTCAAGCTCAATACGATCGTCGAGAGAGCTGGAATGCCCAGTGCACCGATCCGTTTCAGAAAGTCCCGGAACCTTTTGATGAAGCCAGAGAAATTGAGTGGACTCCAATTTGGTCTTTAACCCAGCAAGAGTTTAAATATTTACCCACAGCCTATTGCTATTTTGGCTATCCCAAACCACCCCATCCTGACTGCTGGGCAAATACTAATGGTTGTGCTGCGGGGAACAGCCTGGAAGAAGCGATTTTACACTGTTTTTTGGAATTGGTGGAGCGAGATAGCGTTGCCTTGTGGTGGTACAATCGACTGCAAAAGCCGAGAGTCGATTTAGAGAGCTTTGACGAGCCTTATTTTCAAGCCATAACCGACTATTACCAGTCCGTCGGGCGAGAACTTTGGGTCGTCGATCTAACAGGGGATCTAAATATTCCAACTTTTGCCGCAATTTCTCGGCGGCGCGATCGCGAGGTAGAAGATATTATTTTTGGCTTTGGCGCTCATTTCGACCCTAAGTTAGGCGTGCAAAGAGCACTAACAGAAGTCAGTCAAGTGCTTCCAGTGGTTTTAAGCGCGAATCCTGACGGGACGACTCGATATGCCATCTCGACTGAAGCTCATCATTTGCACTGGTGGAAAACGGCAACATTAGAAAACCAACCTTACTTAGTCCCAGATCTCCGCGTTACCCCTAAATGCAAGTTGGACTATGCAAGTGTCTGGCATGAGGATTTCTTGGAAGATATCAAATACTGTCAGCAACTGGTGGAAGAAAAGGGCATGGAAATGCTCGTTCTCGACCAAACGCGCCCCGATATCGGTTTAAATGTCGTTAAAGTCGTCGTGCCAGGTTTACGACATTTCTGGAAGCGGTTGGGTGCGGGACGGCTTTATGATGTTCCCGTCCAAATGGGTTGGATTGAGAAACCCTTGACGGAGCAAGAAATAAACCCAATTCCTATGTGGATGTAACAATGAGAGCGCACCTTCTCCCAATCATTATCAGAGATTTATCATGCTAAACGGTTATCAAATCATTGATGCAGACTCCCATGTTTACGAACCTCATTCTCTGTGGAAAACCTATCTCGAACCTGCATTTCGCGATTTTGCTCCCACTCCGGATCTAAAGATCCAAGGGGTATCGGTTATGAACAAATCTTCCCAAATGCTGATCGATGAAGGCGCTAAGCAGGTTGAGCGATCGCACCCACGCTCTTTCGCCCAAGAATTTAACCCGGAATCTCAAGTGCAAGCGATGTGCCGGATGGGAGTCGATATTGCGTTTGTTTATCCGACGTACCTCGCATGGATGAGCGGTGTCGATACCATGGCTTCCCAACAAGTCGGCGCTTATGTCCGTGCCTACAATAATTGGTTGCGAGACTTTTGCGGCTATAACCCAGCGATCTTAAAAGGAGTCGGAGTCGTTAATCTACACGATCCGGTCGAAATGGTTTCCGAATTGCGACGGATTGCCAGTTTTGGCTGGAAAGCTGTTTATTTGCGTCCCAATCCCATCAAGGGAAGATTGCTCAGCGATCCGGCTTATGAACCGTTTTGGACAGAGTGCGAGAACCTTAACATTGCCGTCAGCCTCCACGAAACAACCCACAGCCGAGTTCCCAGCGCAGGAGCTGATCGCTTCCACACTCGTTTTGCTCTACACGCTTGTTCTCACCCCATGGAACAGATGATGGCATTACTGGCATTAATTGAAGGAGGGGTCTTGGAAAGACATCCTCAACTCAGGGTGGGGTTCCTCGAATCGGGTTGTGGTTGGTTGCCTTACTGGTTGTGGCGACTCGATCGCGAGTACGAAGACTTGCAGTGGGAAGTGGGCGATCGGGTAAAAATGAAGCCCTCGGAATATTTTCGCAGGCAGTGCTTTATTGCAGTCGAACCCTCAGAAACTTACCTTCCCAAGCTGATAGAGGAACTTGGGGCGGATAATCTTATCTTTGGTTCTGACTATCCGCACATGGATCATAAACCGGATGTTGTTGCCGATATGGTGGCGCTTGAAGTACAATTATCCAAACCAGTTTTGCAGAAAATTCTTTGGGATAATCCCAGTAGATTTTATGGGTTAATCTAAATATGGTTTGGTTTAATCTAAATTATGAAACTCATTCAACGCTTTGTTGCTATTTTGTCTATAATTTTGACTTGTGTAGTAATTGGCAGTTTATTTGTGCTACCTACTGAAGATGCTCAAGCCCTAATCAATTCGGTACCCAAACCGGAGTTAAGTAAGAGTATTCCTCACAATCCCAAACGCAATACTCCAACAAAACCACCAGAAGAAGAATTTGGGCAGTTTGCTTGGCAAACCTTTGTAGCTTTAAACTGGCCGGCTGATTGTAGTAATGGCTCTCCAAAAGAGGATAAAATTGGTCAACTCCCTGATGCGCCACGCGCTTGGGAATTTTACCAATATCCGGAAGATATCTTTAAGCCCAATGGAGAAAAACCCAACCGTCAGTCTGTTGTTCCTCCTCAATGTCCAGGTTCGGACAATTTAAATCAACCTGTTGCTCGTAACCTACGACTCACAGAATTTGCGTCAAATTCAATTCTACAGCCAGCTAATCTTCGGTCAAATGCAGATTTGAGTATCCTTCTACCCGGTCACGAACCTTTAGTCGATCGCGCGGGAAATTACATTCTCAACGAAGCTCGCATGAACCCCATTGAGGTTAACCAAATTGTCAACAATGGTTGGTATGCTGCGAAAAATCTCGCGCAGTTTGACAACAAATTTGACAACGAGGGAAATCCATTTGAACTGATGTGTAGCAATAAGCAAATATATCCAAGCAATCTACATAGCAAAGTCCCATGCTCAGGTAATGACTTCGAGGGTGTGATTGAACTAAAGGCAGCTTGGATGGTTTTTCCCGATCCCGTTCCCGATCAACGCAAGTCGAAATATTACACCACGACGCGAACATTTGATGTGGAAACCGTTAATGGAGAAAAAAAATCTGTCACAGTGCCCGTGGGGTTAGTTGGGCTTCACATCGTTCATAAAACAAGCAAAAATGGATGGATTTGGTCAACTTTCGAGCATAAAGATAATGCCCCAGATGATAAAGACAAAAAACAGCCACCAATGGATCATTACAATCTTTTCGACAAAAGTTGCACTGGAAACTGTGGAGAAAATGAGCCTCATGCAAAAGAGCCTTACCGCTGGCGTGATGAATTCCCGAATGCTGTGACGAAAGAAAATGGCGAAATTAAGCCACAAATGCCTTCGCAAATTACTCGGTTGGTTCCCATTCCGCCTCTTGTTCAGTCGCTTAACTCAGAATGGAAAAGGGCACTAGAAGAAGTTCCTGGTGCTTCAGTTTGGCAAAATTATCAGCTCATTGGCGTTCAGTGGCTGGAAAGTCCTTATGTGCCTTATGAAACTAATGGTAATCTGAGGGGAGTGAAGCCTTTGAAGTTGGCAAATGTCACTTTAGAGCCTTACGTTCAAAAGTCTGATCTGGGTAGCTCCTGTATTGCTTGCCATACACATGCTGTGCTCCCACCAGTTCAAGATATTAAAGATGTTAAAGCAGATTTTAGCTTTTTGATTGGACATGCTAAATGATCAGGCTCTATGGTAGGATTTCAAGTAAAGCAGATTCATATCTAGTCTAAATTTGGCAGTAAATCGCTGTAACTGACAAAAAATACATTCACTCAAGGAGTAGATACAATGGGTTTGGTAACTAAACTTCCCCCTGGACTAAATGAGCATTTACCAAAAATTACTAAGGGAGTAACGCAATGGTCTCGACTTGTGGCTTGGTCTTGGACTGATTATTTAGCCTTTGCTGGTGAACCGAAAGAAGCAGAAGAACGAAAATTGAAAACCTTGCTTATTGACATCCTTCAGCAGCAAGCTCAACATGCAGAGGCTTTTATCGCTTATGGCAAAGAAGAATCAAAGTTAATAGCAGATGAGTTATCTATTCAGATTGACAACCTGATGCGAGGTGTTCCTGTGTCTCCTGAAAAGATTAACAACCTGAAGATAGGTGATTCTATGGTTATAAACGCCGCAACCGAGGGGATTACTCTCACATTATCTGACGTGATTGAAAAGATCACTAGAGAGAAGCTTGTGACAAAAGAGTTCCCGGAATTCATTAAATTAGTTTCCCATCAAGTTTTAACAAATACATTTGTTGGTGGATTTGCTGAAATACCACCAAATCCACCAGGTGAAGCACCATCTGAAAAACGATATTTTTCGTACATTGCTTACCCACCTCGCCCTGAATTTGATCTTGTTACCGACAAACAGTTGATAGCTTGGGCAAGCAATAAAGTCCCCGGCGAATCCTATCTTCCTCCTTCTCCTTATATCCCGACTGCTGTAAGCTAAAAATACGATCGTCAGACAATACTGAAGAGAATAGTTCTCTAATTTGGTGAGTCTGTGTATGCTAACCTCTCAGATTTGAGAGAGGAAAAAGGTACAGCATCCTGAAATATTAAAAACCGATCGAGTATTATTCAATGCCCGATCGGTTGTTTTTCTAGGTGATGTTGTTAGAAACTTACTTGAATGATTTTGCATATAAGATATAAGAAGGTAGACAAAATTAATTAGAGAATAAAATTACTGAAGTCCACAACCTGCCTTGATGTAGTTTCAAATTTATACTGTCCACCTGCTTAATAGATTGTAATTTTATAAAACAGTAGAGCAATCTCTGATTTGGAAGCAAAATGAGTACAATCACAGATTATCAAATTGTTGCTAAAGTCTACGAAAGCGCCAACTCGTTAGTTTATCGGGCTTTATCTTGTGCTGACGAGCGACCCGTTATTCTTAAAGTTCTCAAGAAGGATTATCCCAGCCCGTCCGAACTAACACGATACAAACAAGAATACGAGATTACTCGCACTCTCAATATTGAGGGCGCGATCGTGGCTTACGAGTTATTTCCTTACGAAAATAGCCTCGCGATTGTTCTGGAAGACTTTGGCGGTCAATCTTTA
>JANMRU010000309.1:0-25443 GCA_031388585.1 Pseudanabaena sp. SOY_30_concoct_251
GGCACGTCCGCTCAAGCGCATTATCCAGCGCCAGATCGAAACGCAAATCGCTAAATCCATCCTGCGCAGCGAATTTAGTGATGGCGACATCATATTTGTAGACATTGAAAACGAGCGTCCCAGCTTTAAAAAGCTGCCCGCCGATTTGCTTACCACTAGTTCAACCTAAAGGAAAGTTAGACCTACCCAGATTCAATCATCTCAATAAAGCCAATTCTATGAGTGAATGTTGTGTCCCAATCTAGAAGCGAAAAGAGAGTTGCTCTCGTCACTGGTTCGACTTCTGGAATCGGGGTGGCGATCGCAAAGCGTCTTGCCGAAGACGGCTTTACGATTGCTTTTCATTCTAAGTCTTCAGTCACAATTGGGCAAGCATTGGCGGAAGCTCATCTCGGCGCATCTTATTCACAAGCCGATCTTGCCGATCAAAGCCAAGCTCGTCGTTTGGTTAACGAAGTTCTATCCCATCATGGGCAGTTAGACGTATTGGTCAATAATGCGGGTATTACTGCAACGATCCCACATGTCTCTCTGAAGGAAGCATCCGCAGAGATCTGGCGAGATATTTATGAAGTCAATGTGATTGCCCCTTGGACACTTATTGCCGAGGCTGAAAATGCTCTTCGCCAGTCATCAAGTCGCGAATGTCCCAGTTGCATTCTCAATATCAGCTCTCATGCTGGTATTCGCCCTAAAGGAGCCTCTATCCCTTATTCCACTAGCAAAGCAGCGCTGAACCACATGACAAAGCTGCTTGCGGTGAGTCTCGCCCCAGTGATTCGCGTAAATGCGATCGCACCAGGTTTGGTTGAGACCCCGATGAGTAAGAATTGGATAGCGGCACGAAAGCTTTGGGAAGAGCGATCGCCGATGGGGCGGGGAGCGCAACCAGAAGAGATCGCACAAGTAGCTTCCATGCTAGTTGCAAGCCACTATATTACGGGCGAGATTTTGATGTCAGACGGAGGACTAAACCTTACTTGACAGTCGAAATTCATGCCTAACTACCCGGCTGGAGAGGACTGTAGAAAGATCTTGGTGATGCCGCAAAGATTACTTGCAGCCGCTCAATTCGGGGCTGTTAGGCGGCTTGAGTCCTAGGTTGAGGCACTAGCCAACTCTACGTGTCAGAATTTAGAAACCAGTTGGTACTCTTTTATTGGCTAGACATCAGAGGAAAGTATAAACCCGATCTTTAGCTCTGCGGAGTTAAAATATATGGTGTATTCCTAAAAAGGCTAATGACACTAACCCTTAACCTCCCACTTGAGTTAGAGCAATATCTTTTACAGGAAGCCAAACAACAAGGGCTTTCGGTCGAGTCTGTGACACTGCAACTTTTGACAAGCTCCATTCTGCTAAAGCTAAAGCAATGTGAGACAGTTAATCTAATTCAGTCTTGGATAGATGATGAAGATATTGAGGAACAGCAAGAAACAGGCCAATACTTAATCCGTGCCTTGGATGAAGATCGTCTCTCTGAGCGTAAATTGTTCCCTGTTGAGATGAAGGGTGTAACTTGGTAAACGAAATGTAATGTTATTTAGCGATTGGCGATACCAACAGCTTGACTGATATTATCTAAACCCACCATATCCAATTTTTGGACTAATCCCTCCAGAATTTGACGCACTACAAGCGGCCCTTCATAGATTAGACCTGTATAGATTTGGATTAAAGATGCCCCAGCAATAATCTTTTCCCATGCGTCATTGGCATTAAAAATTCCACCCACTCCGATAATTGCTAGCTTCCCATCCGTAGCTTGATAGATCAGTCGAATTACCTCTGTCGATCGCACCTTAAGTGGTTGGCCACTAATCCCACCTGCTTCTTCGGTTAAAGCCTTACCAGTAGTTGGGAGGATCTTTGTGTTGAGATTATGACGAGCAATTGATGTATTTGTAGCGATTATTCCTGATACCTGATGGGCTTGGCAAAGATTGACAACCTCTCGGATATCATCATCTGCTAAGTCGGGAGCGATTTTCACTAATAGAGGTTTGCCATTCACATTCTCTAATTGCATCACTGTAAGAATTCCTTTGAGTTGACCTACAGCTTGCAGATCGCGCAGTCCTGGCGTATTAGGAGAACTGACATTAATAACGAAATAATCGCCAAAATCCTTAAGGAGTTTAAAGCTCTTCAGATAATCCTGAGCAGCTTCATCCAAAGGTGTGATTTTGGATTTACCCAGATTAATCCCCAACGGCACACCGAGAGTATGAGGCAATGCATGTGACGCATGGTACTTTCGCAAATCATCTGCTGTTGCTACCGCGCCGCGATTATTAAAACCCATGCGGTTGAGCACGGCGCGATCGCTCGGCAAACGAAACAGCCTAGGGGTAGGATTGCCAGGTTGGGCGTGATAGGTAATCGAGCCCATCTCAGCAAAGCCAAATCCTAGACTTGCCCATGCATTTGGCGCGATCGCATCTTTGTCAAAGCCCGCTGCCAAGCCCACAGGATTGGCAAAATCGATCCCCCACAGGTTTTGATGTAAGCGATTGTGTTTATAGGTGCAGATAGTCGCGATCGCAGTTTGCAGAGCAGGAAAATCGCTAATGGATTTACACAAAGCGATCGCACTTTTGTGAGCTGATTCTGGGTCGAGGGCAAACAGCAGCCTGCGTAAACTTAATTGATAGATTTGGTTTAGCATGAGAATTTAGTCAGGTTGCGTGAATAATTACATTTCCCTACAGCAACTTTTCGAGACCATAAACGAGATTCTTGAGTTGAATAACTTTACGAATTGCGAGTAGAACACCTGGCATATAAGAAGCGCGATCGCTGGTATCGTGGCGCAAAGTATAGGTTTCACCTGCTGCTCCAAACATCACTTCTTGATGGGCAATCAGTCCTGGCAAGCGGATGCTATGCAGACGGATATTTTCGCCGACGATCGCACCACGCGCTCCTGGAATATTCTCCTTTTCCTGAACGCTGGACGGATTATAGGTTTTACCCAGTTCGGAGAGCATTTGTGCCGTTTGTAGAGATGTGCCGCTGGGAGCATCAGCTTTTTGGTTGTGGTGCAGTTCGATAATTTCAACATGCTGAAAGTACTGACAAGCCGCGATCGCCGCCTGTTGCAATAAAATCATCCCAATCGAGAAATTAGGCGCGATCGCCACTCCAATGCTAGCCTTATCGGCAAACTCAGCCAAATCATGCACCTGCCCAGGCGATAAACCTGTTGTACCGACTACAGGACGAACACCATAGGCGATCGCCGAACGAATATGTTCGTATACTAAGCTGGGATGGGTGAAGTCAACCATAACGCTGTACTGCTTCTCCTGCGCTCCTTGGGCTAACAACACTTCCAAATCCCTAGTGATGGGGATCTCAAGTTCGCCACAACCAATAACTTCACCAATATCCTCGCCAACATGCTTACGCCCGATCGCACCAATTAATGTCATATCAGGCGACTGCGCGATCGCCTTCACAGTTTCGCGGCCCATTTTGCCAGTGGCTCCAGCCACAATTACGGGAATAGGTAAATTCGGTTCAGGCATAAAAGTTTAGGTAGTTGTTTTTAGCTAAATTAGTGAAAAGCCTTGTCCGACAACCATTTAACGATACAACAACGGAATGAAAGCGCATCTATTAAGGGGTATCGCATCTCTTGGGGGACAACTCACCAAAGCTTTTCAGATGTAATTATCATATCAATAAGGCTAAAAGTAGAGTATCTCAACTGAAATAGTAGGATTTGCGTTGTATACCTAATATCAGCAGCAGGAGTCGTCACATCGATCGAGTACAATCTGCTCAAAAATCGTCGTAAAAATTTATGCGTAAAAAGATTGCATTCCTCGGGCTGGGTATCATGGGTAGCTCAATGGCCGCTAACATAGCTCGAAACGGGTTTGATATTACTGCTTGGAATCGTACTAGCGATCGCCCAGGCATAAATACGGCTAGAGAGGCTGGTGCCGCGATCGCCCCATCAATTCGCGAAGCCGTCACCAATGCCGATATTATCTTTCTTTGTGTTTCCGATGTGCCAGATGTTGAGTCAGTCTTACTAGGTGATACAGGTGTTGTGCATTATGCGCAGCCTAACGCTTTAGTAGTTGATACCAGTACAATTGGCCCTCAAGCCGCAAAACGGATTGCTCAGGCTTTACAAGAACGTAACCTGCGCTTTGTTGACGCGCCAATCTCTGGGGGAGACATTGGGGCAAAGAATGGCACGCTCACAATTATGGTTGGGGGAGAACCTGCGGATTTTGAGGAATGCCAGCCACTACTCGCCGCCATGGGCAAAACCATTCGATGGTGTGGGCCAGTGGGTAGCGGTCAGGGAGTTAAACTCTGCAATCAAGTGTTGGTCTCTACATACATGATCGGCATCTGCGAAACGATGCTGTTAGCAGAGCAGATAGGCATTGACCCCAATCTGGTTGTTGAAGTCTGCGGCAGTGGTGCAGCAGCATCCTGGGCGCTTTCTAATCTGGGCATAAAGGTAGCAAAATCCGATTTCCAGCCTGGATTTACGATCGCAAATATGCTCAAAGATCTGAAATTTGTGACTGAATCAGCAAGTGATAACAGTGAGCGGTTAGTGGGAGTAAAACTAGCTCATCAACTTTTTCAAGCAGTCCAGAAACTAGATGGTGGTACAGGTGGCACCCAAGGAACCCAAGCAATGATTCGCGCCTATCGTGAAACCTAGAATCGAGCTACGGATCTTTTGCGATTGCGATAAAATAGCCAAGTCAGCTTACTCTGGACAGGATGTTATCTAAACTGCGGGTTCAGCACTACAAAAGTCTCTTTGATACCGAAGTTGACCTAGAACCATTGACGGTTTTTATCGGGCCAAATGGTTCTGGAAAGTCAAACATTTGTGAGTCTTTAGTTGTCTTATCTGATTTCCTGCAAAGGCTTATAGACATTGGGCAGAATCAGATTTCCTGCAAAGAATTTCTAGTGCAGTCTTTACAAGCCCTAAGCCCACCATATCTACAGAATATTGAATCCAAATTTTGGCATGGAAAATCCGATTTTCTTTCCTTTGATGTCAAAACCTCACCTTGGATTAAAAATGACACTTTTGACCAAGACATAACTATTCTAGATCTGACAGTTAAACTTGACTATCCTCAACAGGTAGTTCGTTTAATGACTTCCGACGAAAAAATTGGTGGTGCCGCACATACTCACACAGGTTTGTTAAGGGAATTTCTAGTTTCTCATAAATACCTGGATTCTCAACTTGCCATTTCATTGAAGCGAGTCAGTATTTACGACTTTACACCAACTGCTCTATCTAGCAATAGCGCTCCATCAGCTATGGACAGAACAGGACAGGGAATCGCCTATTCTCTAGTTGACATTTTGCTCGCCAATCGAAAAGGTTTTGATGAATTGGAGGAGCGTCTAACACGATTAGTTCCTAATATCCAAAAAATTGTATTGCCTCGCGCACCAAACCAAACCTTTTCCCTGGAATTAATAGATAAATACTCAGAACATCATATTCCCGCTTCTGATATATCAGATGGAACTTTAAGAATTCTAGCGTTTCTAACTGCTCTATATCAAGAAAATACACCAAGCATCATTTGTTTTGAAGAAATAGAGAATGGGGTGCATCCCTGGCTACTACATAAAATGATGGAGCTGTTGAAAATCGTTTCAACCGAAGGAATTAATGGTAATCCCATTCAAGTTCTAATCACAACCCATTCACCAGTATTGTTAAATTATGTCGAGCCACATCAAGTACGAGCGGTAGAACTTGATAACGAAGGTAAAACCCAAGTTCATACCTTACCGACCGATTCCACTCGTTTTAAAAAAGCCTTAGAAGCTTATGATGGTTCCCTAGGTGAACTTTGGTTCACTAATGTGTTTGGAGGCAATCCAGCATGAATCGTCCGATTCGGATTGGGTTAATTGCTGAAGGCGAAACAGAACTAGGTGCAAGCATCCCATATATCAAACCAGAAGATGGCGGAAAAGTTATAGAGAGACAGGCAGAAGGAGCGCTTCACACTCTGATTAGACGAGAACTTACAAGTATTGGCTTTGATTGTGACTTTGTGCAGAGACATCCTACTAATCAAGAAAGTGGAATTTATACAAGGCGAACTGGAGACTCGGTTTTAAAGCCAAAATATCTGGCAAAAGTTGTCATCGCATGGAAACCTGAAGAAGTTGATATGATCTTGATTGTGGTTGACGCGGATGATGTGCAATCTCAAAGACGGGCTGACCTGCAACGTGCCTTGCAAGCGATTCAATTGAATCACCTGGATGCTGCTGAGCAAGAAATTAGCGATCGCAGTGCAGGTGGTTTAGCGATTAAAAATTTTGAGACATGGTTACTGGCAGATACTCAAACTGTTTCCAGGTTTTTAGGTGTGGAACTTAAACAACTTGATAACCTGGAGGACTTAAACGATACAAAGGAGATTTTAGAGAGCGCGATCGCAAAATCAACATACTCTGCCACTGAAAGTAGCAATCAACGTCCACTTCAAATTCGATGGGATTTAGCTTCTCAGATCGATTTAGCGATCGTCAAGACTTTTTGCCCGAATGGATATGCAGCTTTTGTCCAGTCTTCGATAGTTGTGGCAAAAGTGGTGGATAAAATTTTAAGTGTTTCCTAGTGTTACAGCACCGATCAAGCACCAGGCGATCGCCCGTCTTTGCCGATGATGCGCTCATATCCCATATAGGCAATGCCTAGCAGAATCGCCAGCAACACTAGAAAGCTGGAAAATGGCATATAAGAGAAGAAAACGATATACACTCGACGGGAGAGCCAGGAAATTACCAGAAATACCCCAGCAATTACCGCTATGCCCTGCAAAGTGCGAAATGCGGGAATCTGAACCAAGGGCATTCGTTTTGCAGATACCCATAACGAGGCGATCGCGTAGTAAATAGGTGCAAGTAATAGAAGTAGATCGGCTTCCTTGACAACTCTTGCCCAACCGCCTTGATTTGTCGCATACGCTAAATAGCCCGCCCACATCAGCAAGCTTACGACGGCTAGGGTTAAATTGACGCTGAGCACAAATGGTTCTTCTCGACGACCGGGAATAGCGTAGCAAATCGACCAGGATAGCCAGGGAAGTGCTAAAACTACCGCTATAACTAGAGCGCGGTTGTTCATTAACTGTTGGAAGAAAGACTCAAATGTCATAACACACCACACCTTTTATGGCAGAACGAAATCATAACCGATACCCGATCGCTTACCTGGGGAAACTTTGACCAGGATGGCAGGACTGTTGCGATCGCCAGATGGTTGAAACTGAATCTTGCCCGCAGAACCATTCGCGGAGAAGTTAGGATCGGCAAGCATTTTTTGTAAACCCTCACGGGTGCTATCTTGCTTCAGCCCCGATAAAATTGCCTGTGTAGCATCATAGGCCATTGCTGTCCGCCAGTTGACATCGCCACCCCATAAGCGTGCGGCTTGTTTGGGGAAGATCGCATTTGGGTTAGCTAATAGGTGCCAGGGCACAGCCAAAACCATACCCACAGCATTATCGCCACCTACTTGCAACGTTTTAGCTGTGTACAAGCTATCTCCACCTACAATTGGCAGTTGTTTACGGTTTACCGCAACAACCTGTAGGGCACTATCGAGCGTAGCCGCGTTGGATGCCAGCATAATTACATCTGCTCCCCTAGTCTTTGCCTGCTGCAAACTCTGTCCAGCATCAAAACCAGAGCTACTTAAATCAAATTCTGCTACCACCTGACCACCGTCGCCAAACACGGCAGTTGTAAACTCGTCTTTGAGCGATTTACTATAGGTGCTAGTAGAGTTGAAAAATACTACTGCTTTCTTCTTTTTCAGTTGATTGAGCGTATGGCGAGATAAAGTATTAGCGGCAAAGCGATCGCTCGGTACAGTCCGAAAAATATAATTACCAAATCCTGAAAGTTGCACTGAGGTACTTGTAGGCGAAATCATTACTAATTGACCTGCCTGATAAACCTTACCCGCTGCCAGCGTCACATCGCTACCAAAATGACCCACTACCCCCAATACTTCAGGGTTTGCTACTAATACCTGTGCGACTTGCTGGGCGATCGCGGGATCGTTACTATCATCGGCAATTAATACCTGCACTGGCACACCATTAATGCCACCGGACTGATTTAGCTCGTCTTGCGCCTGCGCCACGCCACGCAGAATTTCCTTCGCAACATTTTCATTATTACCAATCGGGACAGATACAGCGACTTTGTAGTTTTTGGCATTACCGATCCGCGCATTATTCAGGTAGATCAAGGCTTCTGGATCGTTACGCTCAGAGCGCAAACTAGCTTCAAGCTGAGGTATGGCTTTTTGCCAGTCGCTAGTGGCGATCGCCTGCACACCTGCTTGCTTACTTGGGTTAGCGATCGATGCGATTAAAATCTTATTGCCACCGCTAAGGCGGCTGTCTACTGCTGTGACATTCGCGTTAGTAGAAGGGCTGGTTGAACTGTTTGGATTAGGACTACTTAAACCAGGTATGCTACCAGGAGAATTTTTAAGAAATAGCCACAGACCACCTCCTGCCGCACCTGCTGTAATTAATAGCGTGACTAGCAGTGCAATTGTTTCCTTCCCACTTTTTGCCATCTCTTTATCCCGAATGAATTTAGATCGGCAAATTCCTGGTGCCAATCCTTACAGCCTATTACCTAATTGGTACAAAACCAAGTCGTTGGACGATCTGCTGTCCTTGCGCTCCTAAGGCTAGTTCCACGAATTGCTTGACGACAGGACTAGTTTGTTTGCGTACTGCCAGGAACAGGCTGCGACTAATTGGATATTCGCCGCTTTTCACGACGTTAGGATCGAGTGGGGATTTGCCGTCAATCTGCACGATTCTGACAATTTCTTGCTTATCGACCTGAGAAGCCGTGGCATAGCTAATACCGTTATTACCTATGGTTCTAAGTATGGCTGTGGTCTCATCCTGTGGCCAAGTGATGAAGTTAGCACTATCTGGTGCGAAAGGCTGACCGAGCATCACTACGTCCTGAAACAGCGATCGCGTCCCACTGGCTGTAGCGCGGTTAATTACCTTAATTGGTGAATTTGCCCCACCCAACTGCGACCAATTAGTAATATTGCCTGCATAGATATCGCGCAACTGCCCCAGCGTTAGATTACCTTTAAAGGGATTATTGTTGCCCACCACAACTGCTACCGCATCTTTGGCGATCGGTATTAGCTGAATACCTGCCTGTGCTTCATTCGGCTTGAGCGGTCGGGAGCTAGCGGCGATCACTGTCGAATTATTAATCAGGTTTTGGATGCCTTTATCCGTTCCACCTGGCTTCCCATCTGGCACACCAAATGTTGTAGGGATGTTGGGATTTACCTGGGAGTAAGCATTACGCAATTCTTTGATCAGGACCACCATCGTCGTACTACCATCAATGCTCAAAACATTTGGGTCAGGTAGTGAGGTATCCAAATTCACCCCATTTTGCGAAGTGCTAGGTTGAGTTGATGTTGCCGAAGGGCTTGGCGAATTTTCTGTTTGAGGATTGGTAGTTTGAGGATTGGTAGTTTGAGGATTGTTGGCATTTTTCTGAAAATACCAGTAGCCACCCCCCGCCACACCAGCAGTGACTAACAGGGTTAGCACTAGAGCCGTTGTCTCTTTACCTTTAGCCATGATTACTGTTGAAACTTGATGTGTTGGTAATTTCCTTAGCCATACCCGATGTTACCTAAATGTCGCTGTGCCAGTGATATCATACCTTGTAAAATTGGCTCGCTCACATGCAGCGGAAATCCTTCTGGCAATATTCCCAAAACCTGCTCAGCAATAGGAACTACTTGCGCCAGCATCTCTTCTAGAATTTCCTCAGATCTTGATTGGGAGAAACCAATCATCTTGGCTGTTGAGATAAAGTGTCTTGGCTGAATTGCATCCCAGTAATAATTATTACCCTTACTACCTCTAAGTGCCATCGCCATTTTTACTTGTTGCTTGGGTAAGGCTTTAGTTCGCATCAACGGATAGACTGATATCACGTCATATAAAGGCGTTAAGCTGTAACTGCCACCCGGATTGATATAAACGCTAAAATTCTTCGCATGTCCGTCTGTTGCTGCCAACAACCAGAATAGTACGTGGCTACGAAAAAATCTCTCTCTCTCTGCATTAGCATTCTCTGCCCCCAGTAATATTTCCATAATCTTGCCGATCCCAGGCCCTCCATCAGCTTGATATTTCAAGTTTGGCGACACCCCTAATACCTGGCACATATCCTCTTGAGGAAGCCGGATTAGCGATCGCCCATCACTTGACCATCGTCGGTCGAAGCGTTCTATAACCAGGACTTTAATATCTTCAAAATATTGAATTTGGGCGTTGGCAGTTGGGAAGCCAAAGGCTTTAGCGATTTGCAAGCATAACCACTCATTTTCACAGCTATCGCGCAGGTCAAAATTATTATTAGAAATAAACCCAATTGGTAATTTGAAGATGTGACTGGTGGGCGTAGCAGCAATGGGATAGCTCCATTTCCCTCTATGCCACAGTAGGGCTGTTTTCTCCTGAGCGCCAGCTATGGATATCCGAAAATCCTCAAATTCTTCTGCCATGCCGAGGGGAATCGTTGCATATCCCTTGAGCAGTTTGGCGATCGCATCGTTTGAAAGAGGCTTTGCTGTTATTTCGTTGGTGCTGGGGAGAATATCACCCTGGCAAAGTTGGATCGCCCCAACACAATCGGCTCCAATCGCTGCTAAAAGATCGAAGGGCTGAGCACTAAGTACCTGAAACCGCTTTTGTATCCTGGCTCGAATACTTTTGCTATCTGGTAACAAGTTATCAAAAAAGTTATAGACCAGTTCGCCTTCAAAAGCTTGCTGTCGCAATGGTAATGACAAGGAGATCGGACGTGCCCCAGGTGTTGCTAGCCATTCGTCTGCATACTGAAATGCAGTTGCGCCATTGGGCAAGTTATGCCACTGCCCTACGAGAAAGCCATTCATCAGCACATTCAGGCTATTAATTCGGCTAACCCTTACCATTCTCGATCCCATCCCGATTTAGCTTGGTTGGCTGATCCTCTAGGCACAATCTGTAGTTCTAGATCTAAAGCCGCAAGTATTTTAAATAGTGTCTCTAATTTGGTGCTTCCAGGATTGTTCTCAAAAGCAGATACAGTTGCCTGTTTTACGCCTACGCGATCGCCAACCTCCGCCTGGCTAAGCTTCTGCCTTTTGCGGCGATCTCTGACAGATTCAGCCATTTCGTTTGCGGAATGAACGATCATGCGATCTACCTCTATCCTTTAAAGGAGATAAAACCAAATTCATCCCTTAGAAGGGATTAAACTTAGTTTAACCCTCTTAGGGGATAGAATCAAATTTGGTTAGAAATCAACATTCATGGGCGATCGCGGGAAGGGAATGACATCGCGAATATTGCTCATACCTGTGATAAATTGCACCAGGCGCTCGAATCCTAACCCAAAGCCAGCATGGGGAACGGTGCCGTAACGTCGCAGATCTAAATACCACCAATAATCTTCGGGGTTTAAACCAGCACCTCTGATGCGTGTCTCCAAGACATCAAGGCGCTCTTCGCGCTGCGAGCCACCAATAATTTCACCGATGCCGGGTGCAAGAACGTCCATGGCTCTGACGGTTTTGTGTGAATCGTCAAGACGCATGTAGAAAGCCTTGATTTCCGTGGGATAGTCCATCACCACGACTGGCTTTTTAAATAATTCTTCAGCCAGGTAGCGCTCGTGCTCGGACTGCAAATCTAAACCCCATTTGACTGGATACTCAAAATCTTTACTGCTATTTTCCAGGAGCTTCACTGCTTTGGTGTAGCTAATGCGCTCGAACTTTTCTTGAATAATCTTTTGAGCGTTTGGCATTACCTGGTCGCTGACGCGCTCTTGGAAAAAAGCCATATCTTCGGGGCAGTTTTCCAACACATAGCTAAAAATATATTTCAGGAATTCTTCAGCCAGGTTGGCATTATCTTCGAGATCGCAAAATGCCATTTCTGGCTCAATCATCCAAAACTCCGCCAGGTGTCGTGACGTATTAGAGTTTTCAGCTCTAAATGTGGGGCCAAAAGTGTAGACATTAGAAAAGGCCATCGCCATGATTTCGGCTTCTAGTTGCCCGCTCACAGTTAAAAAAGTGGGCTTACCAAAAAAATCCTGCCCATAGTCAACCGCAGTAGGTATTGCTGCCAGTTTTGGCAAATCAATCGTTGTAACTGCAAACATTTCACCCGCCCCTTCACAGTCACTGGCGGTAATAATTGGGGTATGCACCCACAAAAAACCGCGCTCTTGAAAAAACTGATGGATGGCATAGGAACAGGCATTTCTGACACGAAATACTGCGCCAAATGTGTTTGTACGCGGACGCAGATGCGCTATGGTACGTAAAAATTCAAAGGAATGCCGTTTTTTTTGTAATGGATAAGTTTCGGGATCGGCGGCACCAAATACTTCTACCGCTTGTGCCTGCATCTCAATCCTTTGCCCTTTTCCAGGAGAGGCGACCAATACGCCCTCAATCCTGACTGAGGCACCAGTGCTAATCTGCTTAACTATTTGTTCATAGTCTGACAAGTCTTGGGAAATTACAACCTGGAGACCTTGTAAAGATGAACCATCATTGACTTCTAAGAAAGTAAGCCCTTTTGCTTCTCGCTTTGTCCTTACCCACCCCTGAACTATCGCTACCGTTTCGGCCTGGCCATCTCGTAACAAGTTAACGATTCTAGTTGCACTCATTGGATAATTTACTTGCGTGTGGCCTTTGGTTGTAAAAACCTAAACTAAGGATAGGTAACCATGTCGCGAATTAGTGGTAAGCGATCGCTAATATATTTGGTCAAATCGTGCGACTGGTTTCGATCTAAAGCAGACTGTCGCTGAACCTGCTCTATCAACCAATGTAATAGCCCGTCATCATCCATCCTCATTAGTTGACTGGGTTGAGCCTGATTTACCAGATCCCAAAACATCCGCATGATCGAAGGAGTCATAGATTTGCCTCTTCTTAAGAAATTCTGTAACTTTAAATAGATTACATCATTTGTATGATACCGATAATTAAAATCACACAAAACGAAATAAATATCACCTCTCTAGAGGTTGATTGCTACAGTATTTATGCATCGCTAAGCAATATTTAACCCAAAGGGAATATGCAAAGACAGGTTGAAATTTTACCCGATCGCTCCGCCATAGTGAGCAGAGCTTTAGAAATCGTTTTAGAAGTTTACAAGCGCGCGATCGCTCGTGAAGACAAGTTTACAATTGCGGTGGCGGGCGGCAGCACACCTAAGCCCCTCTACGAATTACTTGCCCTGCAGTCGCTAGATTGGAGTAAGGTGCATGTTTTTTGGGGTGACGAACGCTATGTACCAGTCAGCGATCCCAAGAGCAATGAAGGCATGACACGCAAAGCATGGCTAGATCGTGTCGCTATTCCCGCCGAAAATATTCACCCTGTACCCACATATGACAATGATCCCGCCGATGCTGCCCAGAGATATCAACAGCATATCCAGGAGTTTTTTGGTATTTTGCCGAGTGAATTCCCAAAATTAGATCTTGTCCTACTTGGGATCGGAGATGACGGTCACACCGCATCGCTATTTCCTGGCACAAGGGCGCTGACGGTGATGGATCGCCTGGTGACATTTGGTCAAAAAGACGATCGGCCTAGAGTCACATTTACGGCGACATTAATTAACAAAGCCGACACAATCTTGTTCTTAGTGGATGGCATTGGCAAGGCAAGCGCACTCAAAGCAATTATGGCGACCGATGGTGACGCTAATACCTATCCCGCTAGATTAATTCGAGCTGAAACCATCTGGCTTGTCGATCAAACTGCTGGGAGGGCGATCGCAAATTGATAAATATATTTGAGACAAAGCCGTGAATTATTGGTAAATCTATCGCCTGGAACCCAGTTAGCCGCCGCTGTTAGTAGCTGTGGCTGCTGAGTTGGGGGCACGATTTAATTTTAAATCAACAGCTTCATCATAGATTGTCATTTGCTCTGGCTTACAGCGCTTAGTAACTAAACCGACAACTACAGCACCCTCACCTTCTAAATCTTCTTCATAGCCAGATACTGCTGCCTCTGCTTCAGAGAAGCTAGAGAAAGGCCCAAAGTAGTAAGTACAACAAGGTGACTCGGTCACCACTTCTACCCAGACAGCTACTCCAATTTGCTCTAGTAATACTGTGAACATGTCTTTCACGTTATCAGATAAGCTCATAAAATTGAGTACCCTTGATCCAGCTTTGGATGATTGTGTACGTTTATATAGATTACATTACGACATTTCTACAAACTGTTCAAACTCAACGTATTGACCCACCGCTGTCGAAAAATCTCATATAGTGCCATTCCCGTTGCTACTGAAGCATTTAGGCAGTTAGTTTTTCCACCTAAAGGAATAGAAACCAGTGCATCACAACCACGCTGTGTAAGCATACTTAAGCCCTCATCTTCCGAGCCTACTACCAACACAACAGGGCCAGAAAACTTTGTTTTATAGATCGGTTCACCCTGATCGCTTGAGGTGCCATAAATCCAAAAGCCCTTCTCTTTAAGCTGTTCTAAGGCACGGTTGAGATTAACTACCCGCGCGACTGGGAGGGTTTCTAGCGCTCCAGCAGCTACTTTAGCGACAGCAGATGTTACCCCCACAGCACGCCTCTGGGGAATGACGATCCCTTGCGCTCCCAAAGCTTCGGCAGAGCGAATAATTGCTCCCAAGTTATGGGGATCGGTAATACCATCGGCAACTACGATTACTGGTTGGCTTGTCTGCTCTAAAGCTTTACTAATTAAACCTTCTATGTCGAGATATTCGTAGGCGGCGACCTGCGCCACAATCCCTTGATGTCTAGCATTGTTGCTAATTTGGTCGAGACGCTTGACATCCACCTCATCGACCACCGCACCAGCAGCTTTAGCCGCATCGATCAGCGGAAAGAAATCTGGGGCGTAACGCATCCTGGAGGTTACCCAGATACGGTTGAGCGATCGCAAACCTGAGATCGCTGCTTGAACGGCATGGCGGCCATAGACCATATCAGGATCGCCCTCAGGATTGTCGCCCTCGCTAAAGTTATTAGGGTTATTAGCGGCATAGTCTGAGGAAATAGGTCGGCGATCGCGATCTCTGGAAAACTCGCCTCTTGTGGATCTTCTCTGCTCTGAAGATTCGCGATCGCCGCGTTCGGGAGCTCTTTTGCGGTCTGAATAGTCTCTATTCCCGCGTTCGGGAGCTCTTTTGCGGTCTGAATAGTCGCGATCGCCACGATCGCCACGATCGCTGCGTTCAGGCGATCTTCGGCCACCATACCCAGAAGATTCGCGATCGCTGCGCTCAGAGCCCCCTCTATACTCACCCGATTCCCTGCGCTGTGGTGCCCCAATTGAGCGTTTTGGCTGTGGTCTTGAGCGATCTTCGTTGCCAGAACTGTAGTCTGAATTACGATCTGCGCTACGGTCTGTATAGTCTGAGGTATAGTCCGAATTATGGTCTGAACTATCATGAGTGCGCTTGAGGCGCGGTGCTTGAGAGCCAGCAACTTTAGGTACTGGTTTAGCACTATTGCTACGGTGCTCTGGGTTACCTAACTTGGGCAAATCGCTACTTTTGCGTTTGGGCTTTCCCTTAGTGGGTTTATCTTTAAATTTCATTATCAGTTTGTTGAAGAATCCGAGCGAGGCGATCGCGATCGCTCAAGTAAAGGTAGCCAATTAACGCCTCAAAACCTGTAGCTTTTTGATAAATACTGGGATCGATCTGACGTGAGGCTGAACCAGCGGCATTGCGTCCCCTACGCACCAGATCTGATTCAGAGGCGGTTAACTCAATGCGATCTAGCTGCCTAGCCTGGCTCTCTGCTCTGACATCAGATACTACTAGTTTATGATAAGCGTTAGGATTTCGCGGTGGTTGCAAATGCTTCAGGCGAACGTGAAGTTCATAAACAGCATCACCTAAATAGGCAAGAGATGCAACTGGTATCTCAGCAAAGTGATCGACATCTGGCTCAAATATTGTCATCAGCGTAGGTGAGAACCATCGGCATAAGAACTCTAAACATTAATCAAGTGTAAAACAGATTTAATTGGTGAATTGTTTATGCTAATTACTTGCCGGCAATGTTACTCAAGGCATTTTCCACCGAGGGTTGAAGCGAGAGAAACTGTTCGAGCCTAACTAGCTTTACAGTTTGAGTTACGCGCGGGTTACTGATAATCTGTAATGTGCCACTTAAGCTTTGAGTTTTCTTGGCCATCTGTACCAGTACACCTAGACCAGAGCTATCGACAAAATCGATCGCTGACAAATCTAGAATTACGTTGACAGGGCCATCTTCGATGCACTTGCCGACTACCTTGCGAAAAGCAGGTTCGGAAAATGCATCTAGCAGGCCAGTGAGGCGAAACATTTGATAATTATCCTTGACTTCGCGGCTGCCTCTCAAACTCACAGTCAGGGTTAGCTGTTCAGGAATAGCGACCTCCTAGGGACGACAACCTTATTTTGCGGGTATATTGTATTTGCTTTCTATGCACTTGTCTAGCCAGATATAAACTACTTCATGCTATCAATCAGCCAAATTCACCAACAATTAATCAATCGTGAGCGCACGGCAATAGAAATTACGCAAGAGTTCCTAGATCGCATTCAAGCTCTAGAGCCTTCTTTACATAGCTTTATCGCTGTGACGCGCGATCGCGCGATCGCACAGGCTGAAAAAGTTGATGCCCAAGCTGCTGCTGGCTTGGAGTTATCTATGCTAGCAGGTGTGCCGATAGGGATCAAGGATAACATGTGCGTCAAGGGAATTCCTGCCACCTGCGGCTCCAAAATGCTGAAAAATTTTGTGCCGCCCTATGATTCAACTGTCACCCAGAAGCTATTTGATGCTGGGGCTGTGATGGTAGGCAAAACCAATTTAGATGAATTTGCCATGGGCAGTTCCACGGAAAATTCTGCTTTTCAGGTCACAGCTAACCCTTGGGATCTCAGCCGCGTCCCTGGAGGCTCATCAGGTGGGTCGGCAGCAGCAGTAGCGAGCGGTGAATGCGTAGTGGCAACTGGCTCAGATACAGGTGGTTCAATTCGTCAGCCTGCCTCCTTTTGCGGCGTGGTAGGTCTAAAGCCCACCTATGGTCTGGTATCTCGTTTTGGCTTGGTAGCGTTTGCCTCCTCGCTCGACCAGATCGGGCCATTCGCACGTACAGTTGAGGATGCGGCCATTCTACTAGAAGCAATGGCAGGCTACGATCCGCGCGACTCTACGAGCTTGAATGTAGCTATCCCGATCTATTCAAAGTTACTTACGCCTGACCTCACCCAATCGCTGGCTGGCAAAAAAGTTGGCGTGATTACGGAAACCTTTGGTCAGGGCTTAGATTCGGAAGTAGAGACATCAGTAAGGACGGCGATCGCTCATCTAGAGTCAATGGGAGCTGAGGTAGTTGAAATTTCTTGCCCGCGTTTCCGTTATGGCTTACCCACCTACTACATCATTGCGCCATCAGAGGCTTCGGCCAATTTGGCACGCTATGACGGCGTTAAATATGGTTTACGGGACTCTGAGGCAGAAAATCTGATCGACATGTACTCCCAAACCCGAGAAGAAGGATTTGGCGCAGAGGTAAAACGCCGCATCATGATTGGCACCTACGTTTTGTCAGCAGGCTACTATGATGCCTATTACCTCAAAGCGCAAAAAGTGCGTACGTTAATCAAAGAGGACTTCGATCGCGCTTTTGAGAAAGTTGATGTGTTAGTAAGTCCCACAGCTCCAACCACAGCCTTTCAAGCGGGTAGTAAAACCGCCGATCCGCTTAGCATGTACTTATCCGATCTGATGACAATTCCGGTCAATTTAGCTGGGTTGCCGAGCTTAAGCTTACCCTGTGGGTTTGACTCTAATGGTATGCCAATCGGATTGCAAATGATTAGTCATGTGTTGCGGGAGGATGTACTGTTGCAGGTTGCCTATGCCTACGAGCAGTCTACCGAGTGGCACAAACAGCAGCCTAAGGGTCTTAAGTTGAGCTAAGTTTCAAAAATAGAGTAGGGTGGGCAATGCCCACCCTACTCTAGGAAAAAACAAACTGAATATAAACCCAACCTAAGTATTAGGTTTATCCTGTGAAGGTTTGTTTGGCCTGGCTGCGGCTGGTTTAGCTTGCGCAGGTTTGGGCTTGGTTGTAGCAGTGGGCTTGGTTGAAGTTGATTTGGCTGGCTTGGTAGGCGCAGGCTTAGTAGCAGTAGGTTTTGTTGGTTTGGTAGCAGTTGGCTTCTCAGGCGTGCTGGGCTTAGCTGAGGCAGACGGTGCTATCTGTGGCGGAGAAAGTGGAGAACTTGCAGAGACTAGATCGAACGAACCTGCTACCCGTTTTTTATCAATTTCATTGCCAACTACGACATAGGTTACACCTGTAGCATTTTGTAAATCCTTGTCCTTGTTACCTTTGATAATGTTTAGCCCTGGGCTTGCTGCCGTGCCTAGATCTGGATTCGGTTGACTGCTGCGATCTTTGAGAATGACTAGGCCATTGCGCTTGCTATTCGCGATCAGGTTGCCCCTCAAGGTTGGGGTAGCAACATTGGAGATCACAATGCCATCGACATTATTAATAATCCGATTACCAATCACCTGGACTTGAGAGTTCTTACCAATAGAGAGGCCAAAACCAGTATCGTTAAACTCATTACCTCTGATTTCTCCCGTGCTCGTCCCTAGAGCAGAGATGCCACTAGCTCTATTTTTTGTGAAGAGATTACTGGTAATTGTGGCATTGGCATCACCGGTGAGAAACACACCATCATGGGTAGTGTTAATAAATGTATTGTTGGTAATCTTGACATTCCGACTAGACTCTACCCACAGGGCATACCCCCTAGCATTGCTGTTCGTCAATGTAATTCCGGAAATTTCGGCATTTTTTGCGGCTAATATCGCAATGTTTTGCTTGGCAAAGGTAGGACTGATAAATACACCTCCACCCTTAATCAGGATATCCTGACCGTTAGTACTACTATTACCTTGGATGTTAACGCCAGGTAGCAGTTTTAGCGGGAATACTTCACCAGTTTCAGCGCTGTAAGTGCCTTGAGCCAGCTTAATCGTCGTACCAGGTTGGGGATTAGAACTGAGTGCAGCTGTAATCGTGCGAAATGGAGTTGCTTGGGAACCAGCGCCAGCAGCATCAGTGCCATTTGGCGCGACGTAAATAATGGCAGCGGTATTTTGTTGAGCTATTTGTAGAGACTGGTTCGGGCTAGACCGAATAACCTCAGCCATAACATCTGGCTGAATTCCCAGAGCGAGTAGCACGAACAAACCAACAGTGCCCTGAAGCTTTTGCATAGTCTTAATTCCCAAAACAATTGCAGAGATTTAACGCTCTCCTTTGACGCAGGTAATCTTACCTTAGTTTCTAAAAATTACAACCCATTTCAATTGTCTAAGGATCTGATGCGATCTCAATTCCTGGTGGCTCCAATTCTTCAAAATGGAACTACACGCGAACCCGTTAAATTGCTTTACAATAGTTAACACAATCAAATATTTGCATGGTTTTCACCCTCCTTATCTGCCTATTGCTGGTCGCATCATTGGTGGCGATCGCGATCTATACCAAACGCTTGCAAGCCTCGCTCGCTAAGGCTCCAAACTTACCGCCTATTCCCAATGGACTTCAAGACACACCAACAATCAGTGTAGTTATTCCTGCTTACAACGAGGAAATCAACATTCGTGATTGTGTGCGGGCGGTTTTGAATAGCGAGCTAAACGATTCGCAAAAATTAGAGGTTTGGATTGCTGATGATGAGTCAGAGGATGGGACGGGGGAGATCGCCCGCTCGTTAGCGCTAGAAGATTCCAGGATAAAAGTAATCTCTGTGCCGCCGCGTCCACGCGATCGTGTCTGGCGTGGAAAAAATTGGGCATGTGCTAATGCTGCGCCCCATGCTACGGGTGAATATTTGTTATTTATCGATGCTGATGTGCGGTTAGAACCAGGCGTGATCGCTGCGGCGATCGCAGATGCTCGCACACATCAGAGCGACTTGTTTAGCTGTGCGCCTGACATTGTTTGCGGTTGTTTGGCGGAGTGGTTAGTCCAGCCGATCATGATGAGCATTCTGGCTGTGGGCTTTAATTTTGAGACGGTGAACGATCCGAGCGATCTAGAGTCTGCTTTTGCGGCTGGCCCATTTATGTTATTCAGGCGTGATGCCTATGAGAAAATTGGGGGGCATGGCGCGATCGCGGCTGAACCAGTTGAAGATGTGGAACTCGCACGGTTAATCAAAGGTAGTGGCTTAAACCTACGCTACATTCTGGGCTTGGGATTAGTGAAAGTGCGCATGTATCAATCCTTTGCGGCACTATGGGAAGGATGGACAAAAAACTTTTATATGGGGTCAAAGCGTAACTTGGGACTAACGCTTTATTGCGCTTTAGCAATGACCTTAATTTTTGTGGCTCCTTGGGTGGGGCTATTGTTAGCGATTATTAGTTATCAGTTATCAGCGCTCGGCGAACAAAGCTTTGCGCTTTTAGCAGTTCTCATATCCTTGGGCGCGATCGCTGGGCAATACTATCTGAGATCTAGTTCAGCCAAGAGCTTTAAGCAACCTCTACGCTACTGGTGGCTAGGATGGCTTAGCGGTGGGATTGTCGTCGCGATCGCCTTGACATCCATAGTTAAAACCGAAACTGGCTGGGGCTGGACATGGCGCGGGCGCTCTTTAGCTATACCCAAATAAATAGAAAATCTCAAAATTCCTCAAACTACTTTAGCCAACGCCTAGATCGTTAGGACAGATTTTAATTGGGGGTGTGGGGGCAATGCCCCCACGGAGGAGTTCTACCCCTCCACCCCGTTCCAACTTAATTGGCGATCGCTATAGTGGATAAGGATTATTTGGTAATTATTTTTGTGTTAATGCGGTCAGAGAGACTCGAACTCTCACAGCTTTCGCCACCACCCCCTCAAGATGGCGTGTCTACCAATTCCACCATGACCGCAAATTTGCTAATGCTGATTAGCAGTTATACATAGTAGCAATAGTTAGGCCAAATTAGCAAAGAAATTCGCAAATTTTGTAAATACGACCCTGAGTAGGGCTAGCAAAGGCAACAAGTCCCACATTCCGCATAAAATTTGCCCCACTTGCAAACTACCCTTTACCAGGCGTAAAAAACGGGCAAATTGGTGGGGTTAGATCGAGTCTAGTCATTCATTTCACTATAGATAGCGGCAGTAGAGGGTGAAGATTGTCTGAGGTATTGGAAGATCCAAAACTTAAATAGCCCATCAAGAAATACTGGAACAGTAGCGATAAAAGCCATAATGAAAATACGATTTTCGTGGATACCAAAGTGAAAGAATAAAGAAGTAAGTAATGCATCCCATCCTTCACTAGAATGGAATCCAACAAAAGTATCTGTAGAAACAATAATTAAAAAAGCTTTGGCGTTGTCGCTGAGACTAAAGAGTACCTCATCAATAAAGTCTTTTATGACCAGGATTTGCCTTTTACCTGCAATAAGTATGGTATTGAAGGCGAGGATGGCGGTAAAGTCTGCGAGTAAATTTTTAATCCCATCCAAGCTAGCATTTTTGTAGTACTTGACAATATTGATCGCTTCTCGACGCAACTGATTTGCATCTTCTTCAGGAGTTTGATTTGGATATTTGCCAATCAATCTATCGAATTCTATTTTTTGCTTGGCAATACTGAAGCGTTTGATCGCTTCATCATCAAATTCAGGACTTAACTGAATTTCAAACGGTTTTTGGCTAGTCCAGTAATCTACAATTGGGCTATAGACCAGGTTTTTGGCAACTATTTGCACAGTAATAGTAGAGATCAATAAAATCACACAATATCTAATCGCAGCATTTGTACGCTTGCGCGATTGCCTTAACTCATCAACAACATCATTCTCATAAGAATTATACGAGGGAGTAAGATTGCGCCTAACGCGATCGAATGCACGGCTAAAAGAGCCTGGTAGAATGCTTTTTTCAACGGGAGTGACGGTTCTAGAATCATCTTTTTTCTTAGGAGAATGCGGAAATAAGACGAATTTGTCTTTTGATTCTGGTTTTAGGGCTTCTACATCTAATAGCTGTGTATCTGGTTGAGTCTTGATACTTTGGATGGGGGTGACGCGATATCTTGCTAAGATATAGTCAATAAAAGCTAGCTTTTGAGTAATTGATGGATTGGAATCTTGAATACTTGGGTTACCAAGAGGTCGAGTCGCTGCTTCTATAGAATTTTTCGGTAAAAGGTAAGGAACTCTAGAGCTCAATTTATATTCTGTTAGTCTGGCATCAATTGTGGTGAGATAATTGCGTAGTTGAATGTTAAATAGGCTAAATGTATTTTCGCTGTAACCACTATTTTCAGAGATTGGATTACCACCAAAGTATTCTTCTTCGATCTTTTTAATGTTGACAGCAGCCTGATAAGCTCGCTCGATCGCTCTTTCTGGTGTTTTAGTAAACCACTGAGTTGCCTTGGTGAAAATTGACCGAAGCGGATTTTTAGAGCTAGAAGTCATTCGGTGCCTTAGTCTTCAGAAACTAGTAATTTTTGCGATCGCATCAAAATATATGAACTCATCTTTGCTTATATTAGCTGTGAGCTATCATGACCACAAATTAACTAAGCATTAACAAAGAATTAGCCAGCAACAAACGCAAAACTGTGAATAATAATTATCAGTAGGAATCATACAGCCTTCTAGCCAAGTATCTATATTAGCTAGTAACTTAATTCCCCCAGATGTTTTTGGATCGCTAAGTGGAGGTATTGTGCCAATGTCAATACAGGTAGAGTTACATGCCGATAATGCCCAAACTACGCAAGAAATTGCGGAATTTCTTGCTACATTGCTAGAACCAGGTGTAATTTTGCTGCTTAAAGGTAATTTAGGTAGCGGCAAGACTACATTTGTCCAGGGGTTAGGCAAAGGACTAGGGATCAAATCAGCCATTACAAGCCCAACATTTACGCTGATCGATGAGTATCACTGCGGACGATTACCCCTCTATCACATCGATCTCTACAGATTAGAAGGTTCACAAGTGGGCTCGTTGCACTTGTCAGAATATTGGCGCGGTGCAGATTTCCCCTTAGGGGTGGTAGCGATCGAGTGGGCGGAAAGAATGCCTTTACCGCCCAATAACTATCTGCAAATCGAATTAATTCCCCTGTCCATCGATACGGATGAACGTAGGATAAAGCTAGTGGCTGCTGATGAACTATCTGCCAGGGTATTGGGGAAATTATCTGTAGCCAACATAGTGGCGAGGCATAGCCAATCCTAGCAGCGTAGGGGCTTCTTGTCGATGACTTGCTTCGGTAATTCTAGAGGTTGGGGTTCTGATGGCGCATAGCACTTCATTTTGTTTAAGGCGTTACTAGCAGCTTTAACCAGCTTGGAGGATGGTTCGCGCAAGGCTGACGTAAGTATGGGAATAACACGTTCTGATTTAATTTGGCCTAGGGCGACGATCGCCTTGTAGCGGGTATTAAGGTGGCGATCTCGACTGAGCTGCTCCAAGATTGGCATAACCAGTGGAGTATAGGCATGAATAGCATTAGCAGCGGCAATTTGGCCTAGACCTGTAGCAACCTGCTCGCGCACGCTGGCATCAGGATGATTGGCATATCCAAGAATCTGGGGAATATATTTAGGATTAGCTAGCTGTCCCCACATAGCAATTTTGGCAGTAATTTTATTAGTTAATATTGGTGTGGCGGTGGCGATCGCCACAAAACCTACCATTGAACTCGCGATCGAGCTCGGCATTGCGGCAACAGGTTCAGCGATCTCAAACGGAGGCTCATCAAAGATTTGTGTTGCCAGGAGCTGTTCCTCTGGCTCTGAGCGATCTACTGGTTTGGTCGGCAGGCTTGCTATTACTGAAGATACATTTTGTTCTTTTGGCGACGAACGCGGCTCAGCGTAACCTAGCACCACAGGAGCAGTAGGAGTTGGAGCAGCAGCATCTTGCATAATTGTAGGGAGTAAGCCCTGAATATCTGATAGCGATGCACTCTGTGTATTGGGTTGAGGGGAAGAGAATTTGCGCTCGGCATAATTGCGTTCTACCGAGTCCACCATCCTTCGTAAAGCTTTCTTATGCTCCTTTTCTAACCGATTGATGCGGGTCTCCTGCCAGGCATAGACTGCACATCCTCCAACTACAGCACCAACGAGCAACACAAAAATTTCAAATCCGCTCATAGATAACCTCCCGAGTCTTCAACTTAAGTTAGCACTAGTTAGTACTTTCATATCATTTCTGTTCCCAAGCTAAAATATTAAGCAAAGGTAAGCTCACATTACACAGAGTTACAGACTAAATTATGAAAGCATTTGTAGCAGGTGCAACTGGTGGTACAGGGCGGCGTATTGTTGACGAACTCTTACAACGCGGTATCTCAGTTAGAGCAATGGTACGTGATATAGAGATTGCGAAGGAAATTCTACCTGCACAGGTTGAACTTGTTTTAGGGAATGTTTTGGATAAAAGTGCAATTGAGACGGCGATCGCAGACTGTAATGTTGTACTTTGCGCAACAGGAGCTAGACCTAGCCTCGATCCCTTTGGACCTCTGCAAGTTGATTATATGGGTACAAAGAATTTGATTGATGTTGCCAAAGCTAAAAATATCGACCATTTTGTAATGGTCACATCGCTTTGTACTTCTCTCTTCTTTCATCCATTGAACTTATTCTGGCTGGTACTTTTCTGGAAAAAACAAGCCGAAAAATATCTCAAAGCCAGTGGTCTTACCTACACAATTGTCCGTCCAGGGGGATTGAAAAACGAGGATACAGGAGGTGCTTTGGTAATGTCTTCTATCGACACTTTGTTTGATGGCAGTATTCCGCGCGCCAGGGTTGCAAAAGTATGTGTGGATGCATTGTCACAGCCTGATGCACAGAATAAAGTTGTAGAAGTCGTGACTAGGTTGGATGCTGTCGAACAGGCAATCGATTCATTATTTGCCAGTGTAGTCTAGAAGTCTCACGAATTTCACAAATGAAACATACCGAATAGTTGTAGGGGTAGCGCCCCAAGTCTAAAGAATCTATGCAAGCCGTGAGAGAGTAGAGATCAAACAAAAACAGACGCTCACACCCAAGGAGGATACCATGAAGATTCTAGCGATCGATCTAGGAAAATACAACAGTGTGGCATGCCAATTGGACATAAGTAGCAATCAGCCTGAGTATGAAACGATAGGCACACATCGTTATTATATTGAGCAACTTTTGACAAAAACGCAACCAGAGTTGGTGGTGATGGAAACATGCAGTATTACAGTCTGGGTGCATGACTTGTGCATGAGTTTGGGGTACCGTGTATTGGTAGCCAAT
>JANMRU010000329.1:0-1397 GCA_031388585.1 Pseudanabaena sp. SOY_30_concoct_251
ACGTCCACGGCTTCATAGTCGGTTGAATTGAGCGGTCAACAGAAAGCCTAGCATTGTGCCAGACAATTTAATTAATCCGCTCCAATACGTTTGTTAGGCAGGATTCTCAGCATCAGCGCGTTGGCGAATTCGATGTCGAAGTGCAGCGCCTTGAGTGGAGTGACCACCGGAAGGTAGGGGTTGAAGTACAATTCCAAATTCCGACCTAAGATCGACTAAACGATGATCAAGAAATTCGATGAATCTGGAAGCCGGAAATCTCCGTTTCATCCGCATTACTCTATACAATGCTCTAAATACTAATGGTATAGAGCTAATCCACATGCTAAGTAGCCGAAAATACCCAATTTCTCTGAGTACAATTCTGTGGTCTTCATGTACATTCACACGATGCATATCTTGTATTGAAATATCTGTTCCAAATAACGTCCAAATATGCGCAATAATTTCACCAGACAGGTTCGTGGGACAGGCAAAAAGAACATGAATCGCATCATGACTATCAATATCATCAAGCAATTCAGAAGCAAAAGATTCTGATGCATCACATTCTATGCCTTCAGCTTGACGAAGTTCGCATATTGCATTGAACAAAGTCTGCGATGATAGAGGGCTTAAGTATTCTAACTTCCTAGTCATACAATTGATACTCTCCTGCACTCTGGTTTAGCTATTAAATTGAACTTATCTTTTCTGCCTAACGGCCTGGAGTTGAGCGGACAGCGATGGATTTTCCATCACAACTAATAGTGTAATGCTCTGTTCCGCTCCAACGACTGGTTAGGCAGGAGTTGGAATGGAGTCGTAAGGCTGGATCAAGACTTCAGCGGGAATTCCTAGTTCTTGATTTAATTTCCGAATCATCTCTAATGTTAATGAACGCTTTCGAGACAAGACTTCTGACACTCTTGCTCGGCTACCAAGGCATGATTCCAAGTCTCGACGAGATAAACCACGAGTATCCATGTAGTAGAGAATTGCTTCAATTGGATCGGGGGCTTCAATTGGATAATGTACCTTCTCATAGGCTTCTACTAATGTACTGAGTAAGTCCAATCGATCATATTCAGGTGTATTTGGTGGAGCATTAAACAGTAATTCAACCTCTTTTAATGCTGCCTGATAATCAGCTTCGGTTCTGATTAGATTAATTTCCATATTTACACCTTTTGTTAAAGTATTTCTGCATCTATTTTGTCGTACTCTTTATGAGTCCCGATGAATCGAATAAAAATAATGCCGAGGTCGTAGCGAATCGCGACAATCAGGAGATATGTATTGCCTTTAATGTTAAACACAACACGATCATTCGCGATGATACTGGCGTTACGACGATATGTCTTAACATCAAGTGGGCCTTGCCAATCGGCATGAGATGCCTCGGAATACCAAGTTTT
>JANMRU010000346.1:0-7202 GCA_031388585.1 Pseudanabaena sp. SOY_30_concoct_251
GGTATGTCGGGTGTTGGTATGTCGGGTGTTGGCATGATGTCTGGCATCGGTATGTCGGGTGTTGGTATGTCGGGTGTTGGCATGATGTCTGGTATTGGTATGTCGGGTGTTGGTATGTCGGGTGTTGGCATGATGTCTGGCATCGGTATGTCTGGCATCGGTATGTCTGGTATCGGTATGTCTGGTATCGGCATCTCACGTCAATTCTGGTTGGTGGCTGATGCTGAGCTAATTGTTTATGGAGCAACTGAACCAAATGCCAATGTCACAATAGCTGGACGACCAATTAGCCTAAATCCTGATGGCACATTCCGCTTCCATATGTCATTCCAAGACGGTTTAATCGATTTCCCCATCTTTGCCGTTGCCGCTGATGGCGAGCAAAACCGCTCCATTCACATGAAGTTTGAGCGCCAAACGCCAGAGCGTCGCACTAATGCTAAAGAAGAGGCAATTCCTGAGTGGATTAGGTAACACCCTAAGCCCATCTCATTTATGTTTCCAAGAAAAAGCCCATCTGGCTAACTCAGATGGGCTTTTTCGACATTAATTCTTTTCGCCCCATTTGTAATGACTTTACAAAATTTAACAAAAAATTCCTTTCAAATTCGCAAATTCCGTAACTTTAGATACATTTTTATATTAGAATATTCTTATGAAATATAAAATCACTAACTAGGCGAGGTATAAAATCATGTCAGTTAAAGAACAAGCTCGTAAAATGGCAGCCCGTAATCGTAAGCAAGATAAACAACGAGAAGAAAAGATGCTTGGGCGTGCGGCAAATGAAGTAGGGATTTCCGTGGAAGACGCAACAAGCCATAATTGGCACTCTCACATTAATTAGCAATCTTCCCTGAACAAAGGATTGATGATGCCAGATGCAGATTGTAGAACACCAAAAATAAAAATCCCTGTGTATTTAGAGAGCTAGTCACAGGGATTTTTATTGAGAACTAGTTGATCTGGCTGTTGCCCTACAAAGGATATTTTGAATGGTTGAGCCACTTGCAAGATATTCTAACTATTGCAAGGTCTGCCGATCGCCAGTTGAAGTGACTGTTGCCAGTTGGGTAAGCTCAGGCCAAAAGTATTATGTAGCTTGGTATTGTCAAGCAGTGAATATAGAGGGCGCGGAGCTGGGGTGGGGTAATCAGCGGTTGAGATCGGGAGTATAGAAGTAACTACTTGCTCGGAACGATGGGGATCGGCCTCAAAAATTGCGGTGGCAAAGCCATACCAACTTGTTACACCACCAGCACTAAGGTGATAGGTACCACTGCGATCGCGCAGAAATTCTGGTAATTTGCGAATGCCCTGAGCCAAAATTTGAGCCGTAACTTCGGCGATCGCGCGGTTCCAGGTAGGCGCACCGATTTGATCGCTGACGATGCGCAATTCCTGCCGCTCGCGAGCTAATTTGAGCATTGTCAGTAGGAAGTTTTTACCCATGCGGCTGTATACCCAGCTTGTGCGCAAAATTAGGTGAGGGACATCCACAGCTTGAATCGCTTTTTCGCCTTCGAGCTTAGTTTTGCCATATACACCCAAAGGGTTGGTGATATCTGTTTCTTGATAGGGTGTAGAGCGATCGCCATCAAATACATAGTCAGTAGAATAGTGCACGATCGCCGCACCAAGCCTGCGGGCTTCTTCCGCCATAATGCCAGGAGCAACCGCATTGATTGCCTTCGCTAATTCCGGCTCTAATTCGGCCTTATCAACTGCAGTATAGGCGGCTGGGTTGACAATTAGATGTGGTTCAAATTTGCGGATGGCGTTGCGAATGCTATCGGGACTCGCGAGATCCATTGCTTCTCGTCCAGCAGGGATTACTTCCCCTAATGGCATTAGGGCCCGTTGCAGTTCCCAACCTACCTGTCCGTTGATTCCTGTCAGTAATATTTTTAGTCGCTGTCCCATGGAAGTCCTTGAGAGAATTTTAATTTGTGGTGTGGAAGTGCCTCTCTGCTTTAGCTAGAAGCACTGGTATAAAAGCGCAAGGCGAAGCGCCAAAATATTGTTGAGATATATAAAAGCGATATAGCTAGAAGACCTGCACCAAATATCCAAATTATCTCACCGCGACCAAGTAAAGTTTCCGAAGGAACCGTAGTTAAAAAAGCAACAGGAATCACAAACGTAAAGAAGAAGCGATAGGATGCTGGATATGCAGCCATCGGGTATCGCCCCGCCTCTAAAAATCCCCGCAGCACTTCTGTAACGTTATAGATTTTGACAAACCAAATGCTCATCGCGCCCAGCATAAACCAAATGCTATAGAGGCTGACAAACCCAAATATTAAAGGAATAGCACCGAACAAATAGCTGGAAATCCCAAGATGTAAATGCGTTCCAGCATAAATCAAGATAAAGAACCCAAAGATACAATCCGGCAGTCCCCAGGGCGAAACCGTGCGTGCCGACAACCAAAATTGGCTATTGATTGGTTTTAGTAATACAAAATCCAGCGTTCCCTGTTGGACATGATCGACAATATGGCTGAGATTAGGAGCTAGAAATGTGGCGGCAAATCCTTGCAAAATTGTGAATACTCCTAGCACCACTAATGCTTCTTCCCATTGCCAGCCAGAAAATGTATAGCCCGTGCGGTAAAACAGAAATAACCCGAACAAACTACCAGCCAGATTGCCCAAACTGCTAAATGCTGACAGCACAAAGTTAAAGCGATACTCCATCTCCGCCGCGATCGCCGCACCCCAAAAAAAGTTTAATGTCCGCCAGTATCTCTGCATCTATTCTCCAGACTTTTCTAGTTGAGTCCAAAGCGATCGCATACCCCAGAAAATCAACTGGTTATCTAGTTTGCCACCCTGAAGATAGGTACGGATGTATTCCCCCTCACCACCCGTAATAATCACCTGGCTACGGGGAAATTGTTTTTGCCAATTTGCGATATGACGCATCAGGCCTGCCACAACTGCATGAATGACACCACTTTGGATGGCACTAATAGTATCAGTTGCCCAAAGTTTTGGTAATTCGTTAGGAATACGCGCTAGGGGTAATAAAGCGCCATTGCTGCGCAAACTATTAAACTGCGATCGCAAACCAGGCAAGATCGCTCCACCTACAAGTGCCGGAGTTGCGTCAACACCTGTAATTGTTAAAGCTGTTCCGGCATCAATTACTAATATAGGATAGCCATAGGTAACGCCCGCTCCTAATGCCACTAAAGCCCGATCGACTCCCATACCGCTGTAAATGCCCTGGAGTGGCACCCGATCGCTCGTAATAACTTGCGTATGCGCAAGACCATGCCAAGGTGTTACCAGGTCAGGGACGACGGAGGCAAGGGCAATGCGATCAATCGACCACTGCCCCAATTCGTATTCCAGCTCAGGCAGTTCTATGTGCGGCTTAATATATTCCGCAGCTAGCTCCAGTCCATCGAACACAGCAGCGCGAATGTGAGTATTACCAATGGCGATCGCCAGCCACATTCCTTTAGTCATTTACGTTAGTGCTTATTGGGCATAATATGACGTGAAACTCATTTCTACCATTAATCATGCCTAGAGAACCCAAAAAACCTGACGAATATATCGTGCATCTGATGCTTGAGGGCAACCATGTCGCAAACCTAAAGTTCAACACAATTGAAGAAGTTAAAGCATGGTACGGAACTAAGTTTAAGCCTAAGGCTGAAGATGATGAATTGTTATTAATGCCGATGAAGGTAGATAACGAAATTTTATTTGTGCGACCTAAGCGCGTCAATGCCATCCATGTTGAACCTGTCTTTTCCTCAAGCGTAGATAGGTTTTGATCTGCCCAATTCTAGCTAACCTGTTTAGGGGAATTGTTTTATCCCAATTCCCCATTATGATTTTGGCAATTGCTTTAAATTACCAATATCCATCCATGAGAGAAGGTGAAAATGACGCTGCATCGTAGTTCTGGTCGATGGCGTCGGGGCTTATTTCTATCACTGCTAACGGTTTTGCTGTGGGGGGTACTGGCAATTGCGCTCAAGCTAATTTTAAACGTTCTTGATGTTTATACCGTCACCTGGTTTCGCTTCCTGGTTTCATTTACGCTGCTGGGGATCTATTTATTTGCGACACATCAACTCCCCAACTTAAAGAAATTAAATTCCTTGTCTTTGGGGCTATTAGGCATAGCAACACTGGGACTGGCACTCAATTACATTTTGTTTCTGGCTGGATTAAATCAGACTTCGCCCAATAATTCACAGGTTTTAATTCAGTTAGCAGGGTTGATGTTTGGCTTTGGTTCGCTAATTATTTTTAAGGAGCGCTACACCATGTTGCAATGGTTTGGAGTTGCCTCTACTGTCACGGGTTTGGCGATGTTTTTTCAGGAGCAGTTACGGACTCTGATTGCCAATGCTTCTGGCTATTTATTGGGTAGTACGATGTTGGTAGCAGCCGCCATTACTTGGGCAATCTATGCGCTGGCTCAAAAGCAACTTTTGCAAGATCTTTCCTCATCGGCAATCATGTTTTGCATTTACGGTGGCTCAATGTTGCTATTTAGCCCAATGGCAACGCCAGCTAAGATCCTGGCAATTAGCCCTTGGGAAATGGGGATCTTGGCATTTTGCGCTCTAAATACGCTGGTTGCTTATGGTGCATTTGCCGAATCGCTGGAACATTGGGAGGCTTCGCGGGTGAGTGCGGTGCTGAGTCTCACACCTTTAGTTACACTAGCTTCTACTTCACTATTACCGTTAGTATGGCAAAATTCACCGATTATCGATCCTTTAACTGATTTGGGTTGGAAAGGCGCTGTATTGGTCGTGCTAGGCTCACTGACTGTTTCTTTGGGTGGGAAAAAGACCGATCGGGTTAATTAAACTTGAACCTGATGTTAGATTGGGAGTAGTCGTTCAACTAAAGGTTATGTGGCGATGATTGTAGTCATGAAGATTGGTACGCCTGAGGTAGAGATTGGTCGAGTCTGTGACGAGCTTTCTACCTGGGGTCTATCTCCTGAAAAAATTATCGGTAAGCACAAAGTTGTGATTGGTCTAGTGGGTGAAACCGCTGAACTAGATCTTTTTCGGATTGAAGAAGTTAGCCCTTGGGTTGAGTCGGTGCTGCGGGTAGAGCAGCCCTTTAAACGAGCTAGCCGTGAGTTTCGTCAGAATGAATCGAGTGAAGTTGTAGTACCAACTCCCAATGGCAAAATCTACTTTGGTGAGCATCATCCTTTAGTGATTACAGCTGGGCCTTGCTCTGTCGAGAATGAGGAAATGATTGTGGAAACAGCTTTGCGGGTAAAAGCAGCAGGGGCCCACTTTTTGCGCGGCGGTGCTTACAAACCACGTACTTCTCCCTATGCTTTCCAAGGACATGGTGAAAGCGCATTATCTTTGTTAGCGGCGGCAAGAGCAGCAAGCGGACTTGGGATTATCACCGAGGTGATGGATACACCAGATATAGACAAAGTGGCTGAAGTCGCTGACATATTGCAGGTCGGAGCCCGCAATATGCAAAACTTCTCGCTGCTGAAGCAGATCGGTAAACAAAGTAAGCCCATTCTGCTCAAACGGGCGATGTCCGCCACGATTGAAGATTGGTTAATGGCAGCGGAATATATTTTGGCCGCAGGCAATCCCAATGTCATTCAGTGCGAACGCGGCATCCGCACCTTCGATCGCCAATATACCCGCAATACTCTGGACTTATCTGCGATTCCGGTACTGCGCAAACTCACCCACCTACCGATTATGGTCGATCCGAGCCACGGTACGGGTTGGTCCGACTATGTGCCTGCCATGAGCATGGCGGCGATCGCAGCGGGTACAGATGCCTTGATGATTGAAGTACATCCCAACCCCAAAAAAGCTCTCTCAGATGGGCCACAATCGCTCACTCCAGAACAATTCGATCTACTCATGCAGGAAATTAGCGTGATGGCCAAAGTTGTGGGGCGATCGCCAGAGCCTCAGCCAGTCGCGGCATAGATCGACTAGGTGCTGGATGCAAACAGCACAAAACATCTTACAATCTGTAGCACATTCTCGATCGCTTCAATTTTTCGGTGGCAGCCTGGGAAATCATGCTAACCGAGCAATTAAGCCTATTATGTACAACCTCGTTTTAGGAGATAGGATTTTTGGTTTCACAAGCCCCACAACCCAGTCCACAGCAAGCGATCGTTACAGATCCGAATGTTTTGAGTCAAACCATTACTCATAAGGTCAGGCATCTTACCTCTATAACTGGGGAATTAATCATTCCATGCATTCCTAGCTTCCTTGATTACTACATTCAGCAAATCGCTGGTTTGATGGTGGCAATGGGGCAGAGCTTCTCGGTTGATGAGATTGCTTCATTGAGAATAGTTATTGGCAAGAAGCTAGAAGAGGGATTTAATACTGCGCCCGATGCCCGTATAGCTTTGCGCTACGAAATGGCCAACCCTGCAATTGGGATTAATGGTGGCTTGCAACTCAGCGTCAATATTAAAACGCCATCGACTGAAGAGCACTATGAAAAATGGACTCAAACTAGAGAAGGCCCTTTATTTGGCAGTCATCCCGATGCCAAAGTAATGGCGATCGCCAAGGAATTGGGAGCTATCTCTAGTTCAGCCATCCTTGATGTCGGCGCTGGAACTGGTCGGAATACTTTGCCGCTGGCCAGATTGGGATTTCCAATAGATGCGTTGGAGCTCACACCTGTTTTTGTGGAGCAAATGCGCAATGCAGCATTGGCAGAGGGTTTAGCCATCGGTACGATCGAAGGAAATGTGCTCGATCCTAACCTCAAAATTGAGCCAGCTCATTATAAACTCGCGATCGTAGCTGAAGTGATTTCCCATTTCCGCAACCTAGATCAAGTTCGACAATTATTTGTACGCCTGTGCGACAGTATTCAACCTGGCGGGTTACTGCTATTCAGTACATTCCTAGCAATGCCTGGCTACGAGCCAACTGTAGCTGTTCGTGAATTATCTCAACTACAATGGTCATTTATCATTACACCTAAAGAATTACTAACGGCCATGGCTGGATTACCGTTGGAAGTAATGTCTAACGAGTCAGTTTTCCTTTATGAACAGCAGCACCTACCAGCAGAAGCATGGCCGCCAACAAAATGGTTTCATGGCTGGTCAACGGGTAGGGATGTATTTCTTGATGATAGAGAGCCTCCCATGTCACTGCGTTGGATACTCTGCCGCCGTACATGAACTCCAGAAGAAATCTTCAA
>JANMRU010000352.1:0-8599 GCA_031388585.1 Pseudanabaena sp. SOY_30_concoct_251
CGAGCAGCTAAAATTTGACACAAATGGATTGATTCCTGCGATCGCCCAGGACGATCGCGATGGAGCCGTGTTAATGATGGCCTGGATGAATAAGGAATCCCTCGATATGACGCTGCAAACAGGAGAAGTTCACTATTGGAGCCGTTCACGTCAAGAACTATGGCATAAAGGCGCAACCTCTGGACATATCCAAAAAGTGAAGCATTTGTTTTATGACTGCGATGGTGACACTATTTTGCTCAGGATTGAGCAGGTGGGGGATATTGCCTGTCATACTGGAGCCAGAAGCTGTTTTTTTACTGAAGTGCAGTTGGGGAAAGAGTAGGTAGCTTTCTAGTAATTGACAGTACTCATGTTTAGAGAGCACATCAAACAAATTTTGAAACAGAAAAACTATTAGTACTATATCTATGACCCTCCGTATCTATAACACCCTCACGCGAAAAAAAACAGAATTTATCCCCTTGGAAGAAGGGAACGTAAAAATATATGTCTGCGGTGTGACGGTGTATGACTACTGCCACTTGGGACATGCCCGCGCCTATGTAGTTTGGGATATGGTGCGGCGTTATCTCTCCACAAAATATCAGGTACTTTATGTTCAGAATATTACTGATATTGATGACAAGATTCTCAATCGTGCCAAAGAACGCGGCAAAACGATGGGAGATATTGCCCAGGAATTTATCGATGCCTATGACGAAGATATGGCAAAGTTGAATGTTTTGCCTGCGGATGAGTATCCACGTGCAACGCAATCAATTCCTGCCATTATCGATCTGATTCAGCAACTAATCGATGGGGAATATGCTTATGCCACTGGTGGTGATGTCTACTATGCTGTACAAAAATTTCCTAGCTATGGCAAGCTCTCGGGTCGCAAGTTGGAAGATATGCAAGCGGGGGCAAGCGGTCGTGTCGATGCCACTGAACCACTAAAGCGCTATCCTTTCGATTTCGCCCTCTGGAAATCGGCTAAACCTGACGAGCCATTTTGGGAATCACCGTGGGGAAAAGGACGACCTGGCTGGCATATTGAATGCTCGGCAATGGTGCGATCGCGCTTTGGTGACAGTATCGATATCCATGCTGGCGGTACGGATTTGCAGTTCCCTCACCACGAAAATGAAATTGCCCAATCAGAAGCGATCGCTCACAAACCTCTGGCTAATTACTGGATGCATAATGGGTTCGTGAATTTCGAGGGAGAAAAGATGTCGAAATCCCTCAATAACTTTACGACAATTCGCGCTCTGCTAGAACATTACGAGCCAATGGCAGTTCGTTTGTTTACGCTGCAATCTCACTATCGTCAACCGATTGATTTCACTGAAGATGCAATTAATGCCGCAACTAAAGGATGGGAGACGATTAAAGAAGGATTGCTATTTAAACATGATTTTGGCAAACAACTAGAATGGGAAGAGGTCTTAGACAATCTAATCGATCGTGAAAATGAATATCTCAATCGTTTTAATTTAGCGATGGATGATGATTTTAATACTTCCGTAGCTATTTCCATCGTATTTGAGTTGGCAAAAGTACTAAAAACTGAACGTAATATCCTCTCGCATTCTGGCAAAATTGAATCTAGTTCCCAAGATCTGAAAAGTACTTGGCAGAGCCTAAATTATCTATCTAGAATATTAGGGCTTGAGGCTAATCCATCTGATTTGGAAACGGTAACTAGTACAAGTGCTATATCAGATGAGCAGATCGAAGCAGCGATCGCGCAGAGATCTGCCGCGAAAAAAGCCAAAAATTTTGCTGAGAGCGATCGCATCCGTGACGAACTAAAAGCGCTGGGCATTACCCTAATCGACCAGTCGGATGGCTCAACTCTTTGGCGTGGTTAAAAAAAACAATTAACTAGTCGTTTAGTAGCCGCGTAATGCCAATGAACCAGGAGGTTTTAGCTTTTTTGATAAGCAGTTTACTTTGCCAGAGCTTGGCGCGTTACCACAGCTTCTAGCTGAGCTGTTTGTTTTTCATCGTCAACTGAAGTAATTGCCCAACGTAGCGGTTCACCATGCTTGACTAATTCCGCATTTACTTGGTCAACTAAATACGACTCCTTTGCGCTTAAATCAATTTCAGCAGTGATAAAATGAGTTGTCATATTATTTAGTTCATTAACTTGGCAATGGTGCGGATCCTGTAAGAAGCCGCTACATACGTTAAATCGTACCACTAAAGAAATATCTTTTTAAAAATAAACCCCCTTAAAATCATCCTTTAGGAATACTAATTTGATTATTTTGAGCGCCGATCTGATTTTTTTGAAATTCAGTTTTAATTGTCTAGGTATAGCAATCCTACATGAATTGCAAGTTGGAGACGCAGCCCACACCCTCACGAAGCGGTTCAACCCTTTCGCCCTAAATAAACCAAAGCTGATTGCTATGTATGGTTTTAAGGCTTACAGAGATAGTTATTTGACATTTATTAAATGGTCTAATACATTACAGTCTTGGATTCGACTGATATGTAAAGAATAATATTAGATCGCTAGAATTTAATTGCTGGAATGAATAAACAAAACTTTCTAATGCTCTAAATTTTGTGAATTCGAGCAATCGCTCTATGAATGCAGGTCAAAGCCCTTATTTTTTAATGATTTCAGGGAATATAAATCATTTTAAAAATATCGTTTTTCGACAAAGTTACCCCCTGGTTGAGTTGACAAAAATATAAACAAATGTTTAAGGTTATGACAAGCAATTGACAGATTAGTGGATAACTAGCTGAACTTCATCAGTGCTCATTATTAGATTAATTCTGAGTCTAACCTTACTAATCATCTTTACTGACAAGTCAGGAGGTTTGTATGCGGATTGCCCAGAAAGCTGTTTTACAGAAGAATATTTTGCTCCCTGCCCATGCGCTTAGTACGGCCATAGCGAATTTGTTAACAAGGTTAACGAGTAAATATAAGTTTCATTCAGTTTCAGATAGTCCGTCCAATTTATTGTGCCTGGGAAATACTTCCCCTAGTAAAAGATCGCTCAGGGCGCACACAACCATGAATAAAAAGCCGTTTATCAAAGGCTGATGGCAGAGTTCTATGACTAGGCGATTTCACCATACAGATCGCCATATAGCTCGACTGCCGAATAGATAGATGTTTAGAAAAGAGGTTAAGGGTATGTTGAAATATAATAGGCAACCCATTGCATTAATTTCAGATCACGCCGATCCCGCTGCCACGATTGGTGCAGAGGAAGCAGGTGGACAAAATGTTTATGTTCGCCAAGTAGGAGAGACGTTAGCCTCTTTAGGCTGGCAAGTTGATATGTTCACCCGCAAAATCAATCCGGACGATCCAGATATCGTCGAACATACACCCCATTGTCGAACTATCCGTCTGAAAGCAGGCCCTATTGAGTTTATCCCCAGAGATCGATTATTCGAACATATGCCTGAATTTGTGCAGTCGTTTCAGGCTTGGCAAACTCGTGAAGGAATTAGCTATCCTCTCATTCATACTAATTACTGGTTATCAGCTTGGATCGGTCTGGAACTTCAGAAGTCTAGTAAGATTCAGCTCGTTCATACTTATCACTCTCTTGGTGCAGTCAAGTTCCGCTCTATATCAGATCTACCAGCGATCGCAGAAACCCGTCTGAAAGTAGAGAAACAGATCCTTGAGCAAGCAGACTGCGTTGTAGCAACCAGTCCACAAGAGCAAGAAAACATGCAGGATCTTGTCTCGGTACTAGGTCAAGTGGAAGTGATTCCCTGCGGTACTGATACGAGTAATTTTCAGCTCATGTCAAAAGCTGATGCCCGCCAGCGAATTCAATTGGATTGGCAGGGAAAAATGGTGCTGTATGTGGGGCGATTCGACCCCCGAAAGGGCATTGAAACTGCTGTGAGAGCCTGCGCCAAGCTGCAATCTGAATTGGCATCACTAGATGGACAAGACTTCAAACTTGTCATTGTTGGAGGTAGCTCTAACGATCGCACCGATGGTGCAGAAAGAGCGCGAGTCGAACAGATCGTTAATGAGTTAGGCTTATCTGAGCGAACTATTTTTGCAGGCCAGATCGGACACGATCTGCTGCCATTCTATTATTCTGCCGCTGATGTATGCGTAATCCCCAGTCATTACGAGCCATTTGGTTTAGTCGCGATCGAGTCTATTGCTTGCGGCACACCTGTAGTAGCATCTGATGTTGGTGGCCTCAAGTTTACGGTACTGCCCGAGGAGACTGGACTGTTAGCACCTCCTAAGGATGTTGATGCATTTGCCGATGCCATCCAGAGAATTTTGAGTGACGATCTTTGGGCTAGAAAGCTGAGAAAGCAAGCATCAACTAATGTCAGCCAGAGGTTTAGCTGGAGTGGTGTTGGCATCCAGTTGAGCGATCTGTATCGTCGTTTGCTAGCAGAATCAATTATGCACGAGCCGCTAAGAAGCTCGAATCTATCTACTAGCTTTAGGGAGACATCTATAGTACCTCTAAACGCAAAAGCCCCCCGTACCAGGACGCTTACAGGTGCAACTATAGGCTAGTTTGAGCTTCTAGTAATTGTGGTAATTTTGGATGTTGATGGGAGAGCATTTCTACGTTGGAAATGTTTCTCCCATTTTTGATCGATGATAATGCTGCAACTACTTGCTGCTATGTCCCCAAAAGGCGAAGCAGTCTAGTAATTAACTGATTTAAGATTAACCAAGAGGTGTGAATTCTATGCTTTGGGGTATATTGTTAGGTACGCCTCCAGCATTCCTACGTTTAAATGAAACCCACAGTCAGTCTTTTACATGCTCATAGCTATAATTGCGATTCACTAGCGATCGCGCTTGAACAGCTACTTAAACCATTAGATGGGATTACAGCAATAGTCAAGCCTGGCGATCGCGTATTGCTCAAGCCCAATTTGCTAACGGGCGCTCGTCCTACCAAAGAATGCGTCACTCGCCCTGAGTTGATCTGCTGCGTGGCAAAAATGGTGCAGGATGCTGGCGGCAAACCTTTTTTAGGCGATAGTCCGGCGTTTGGCAGCGCGATGGGAGTGGCGCGGGCTAATGGGCTTGCCGAGATGGCAGAGGCAATAAATTTACCAATTGTGGAATTTCACGGACAGCGCTATGCCACTGGGGGAGAGCTAGACCATTTGCGACTGAGTAAGGAGGCGATGGGGGCAGACGTGGTAATTAATTTGCCCAAGGTGAAATCTCACCTGCAACTTACTTTAACCATGGGTGTGAAAAACCTGTTTGGTTGTGTCCCAGGCAAAATGAAAGCTTGGTGGCACATGGAAGCGGGTAAAGATGTGAATAAGTTTGCCAATATGTTGATCGAGACGGCTCAGGCGATCGCGCCTCAGCTCACAATTGTCGATGGCATTATCGGGCATGAAGGTAATGGACCGAGTGGCGGCGAACCAAGGGAGTTGGGAGTACTGGGTGCTTCTACCGATGTATTTGCACTCGATCGCGCGATCGCGGCCATTCTATCCGTAGATCCGCAACAGGTGCCGACTTTAGCGGCGGCAATCCGCTTGGGCATATGCGGCGAGCATATATCAGACATTGAAATTGCGGGGACACCTATTGAAGAACTTCGGATCGGTGACTGGCAGTTGCCAGGAGAAATAATGCCGATCGATTTTGGTTTACCCCGCATTATGCGATCGACATTTAAGCATCTTTATATCAAATTCATTAAAGAACCAATCAGTGCCTACGCCCGAACCTAGTGTGAAACGATACCCGCTCATCCTGGTTGTAGAAGATGCCCCAGATAACCTGGCTTTGATCGAGCAGATCTTTGACGGCTCTGACTACATTATTCAAGCTGTTCATGATGGTATAGCGGCGATCGCCTGGTTAGAGCAAAATTTGCCAGACTTGATCCTACTGGATCTGTCTTTACCAGCGATGGATGGCTGGGAAGTTGCCCGCCGTGTTAAAGCAGATCTTCGAACTGCCGATATTCCAATTGTTGCGATTACGGCTAATGCCATGTTGGGAGATAAGGAGGCAGCGATCGCAGCTGGTTGTAACGACTACTTACCCAAACCATTAGATATCGAACAACTAGAAAATCGCGTAAAATATTGGTTGAGTCAAATATCTAATGGGGATAAGGCTACCAACAAAGATTTAGGTATTTAGGCTACCAGCTTAGGGGAGATTCGGGAGAAGTGCGAGACAATCGCGAGACAATCGCCTAGATACTGGTCGATGCCATTTTTGGGTAATAGATCGCAACAAGAGTAGCCAAGCCTTTGGCTTGGCTACTCTTGCTTTAGCTAAAGCAGATCGAGCTAGAAGGAAAAAACCATGCGCAATGTGCCAGTAAAAATCATCTCATTACTAGACTGATTTCCTGCATTAGAGATCATTTGCAAGATGGGAGAAATCCTTAATTGATTGTTAATTGGATAGTTATAGAAAGCTTCGATATTGGTTTGAGTAGCATTTCCAATCTGCGCAACAACTAACGGCTGCCCGATCGCAACACCAGCTTTTGCTCCTTGCTTGAATAAATCTGGAAAAGCTAATCCAAACATCCAATATTGCGGTTGGATATTTCCGAAAGCAGTGTTGTTGTACCCACTGTAGCCATAACGCCCAAAAATACCAAAGCGATCGCTCATCGCCCAGTCAAAATTTATACCATAAGCACTAAAAGGACTACCAACTACTTTGCCTCCAGCATATTGCAGTCGCAAAGAGAAATTTTTATTTGGTGCGTATTCTAATTCCAAAATACCTTGATATGGATCGCCAAATAAGCCGCGATCGCCACCAGTTGTCGGGAAAATTAAAATTGGTAACTGGGTGGAATCAACTAGGCTCGAATTAGCTACAGGTGAAGATGTAGGACTGTCAGCATTGGCAGCAACATAAAGCGCGCGCAACTGCAATGGCGAATTTTTCGGCATCCATTCAATTACGGCTCCCGCTCCACCAGGGCGCGGTAATAACACAAAATTATTTATCAAGGACTGAGTAGAAAAATCGATAAAACTTGTGCTAGCAAAGCGGTTTTTATCGACAAAATCACCTGCGACCATGCGTGGGGCGACTGTAACTCGTAAATCGTCAAGCGCGTTGAAAGAATAGTAAAGTCGTGCCAAGCTAAATTGATTATTTCTGCCCTGAATAGAGTAATCTAAAACACTGCCAAAATTAGGTTCCAAGAATCCTGCAACGCTATCGTCAGCGCCATCGCTGCCTGTAACTAATCGAATTTTGAGAAGATCGCTTCCAGTAAAACTAGTATTCAAATCAAGGGATAAACGATAGAGAAGAGTAGTATTTGGTTGCGAATTTGTAATCGTAGCGCCCGTTGGCGAAATAATGCGATCGCTTGAAAATCCACCCGTTGAAAGCGCAAAAATTGCTTGTCCAGTCAGTTTGGTAGTTGGTGAAAATTGCTGCACATCTAATTGATTTGTGCGCGGTTCGAGAGTATCTATTTTGGTGGCGATCGCTGCTAGTTCAGTCGCAAATTCGCTCTGCAAACTTTGCAACACTCTCAAATCTTCTTGATTAATCTTGTCTTGGAGACCGCTATTTAGTATTTCATCGAGTTTGTTGACGCATGATTGAATACCTGCGGCAAACTCATAGCGAGTAAGAACCGTATCTCCCCGAAATGCTGGATTTGGAGAGATGCATTGATAGCGTTCTGTCAGAGATTGCAAAGCTTGAAAAGCCCAGTCTGTTGATTTCACATCCGAGAGTTGACTCACCGTTAGTTCTTGGGCAATTACTACAGAAGTACCGACAAAACAATTTGCAAATAAGAATATGAGAAGTAATAGATAGTTCAATCTTGGCATATTTTTTCAACGTATTCAGGAGACAATCGACTAAACACTTCCATATATCTCCATGATTGAGTCGAGTAACTTCAAAGCATCAGGTTTAGGGCGTTGGAAGGAGTTGCGTCCAATGATCGAGCCAAATCCACCACCTTGGGCGATCGCTTGAATCTCATCCAGCACGGTTGCGTCACTCTCGGTTGCTCCACCTGAGAAAATTACAATTCGACTTCCGCCAAAGGTACATTGCACGATATGACGAACACGTTCAGATAGCATTTTGATGGGAACTTGTTGCTGTTCATAGACTTTTTTCGCGGCTTCCTGCTCAATGTGTGCAGTTGGCAGTTTAACTTTGATGATGTGCGCGCCAAGTTGAGCAGCAATGTGAGCTGCGTAGGCTGTCACATCGATCGCAGTTTCCCCGGCTTTGCTCAAACTCGATCCACGGGGATATGACCAGATGATTACGGCTAAACCATTACGTTTTGCTTCTTCGGCGATCGCGTGAATTTGTCCATACATATCCAATCGGTGAGATGAACCTGGATAGATGGTAAAACCAATTCCCACACATCCCAGGCGCAGTGCATCTTGAACGCTACCTGTCAATGCTTGATATGGGTCGGCATCATCTACCAATACATCATGGTCGTTGACTTTAAGAATTAGAGGGATTTGCCCTGCAAACTCACGCGCGCCTGCTTCTAGAAATCCCAACGGAGCTGCATAAGCATTACAGCCAGCATCGATCGCCAACTTGAAGTGATAATGCGGATGATAAGCGTCAGGATTTGCCGCAAAGCTACGAGCAGGC
>JANMRU010000371.1:0-8388 GCA_031388585.1 Pseudanabaena sp. SOY_30_concoct_251
GTAATCAAAAAGAATGATGACAAGAAAATTGCCTTTCAGATCGTGCCATCCAAATCTAGCATTGACTCTGCACGCAGTATTCTGACTGCCCAAGGTAAACCAGTTGACAAGCTACCCAACTTGCCAGTTTTCTTTGCCACAGGCGGCAAAGACAAGGAGCAAGGTTTGCTAACCATCGAACAAAATGGCAAACAACTCGTCCCATTTTTCATGGATCAAAAAGATCTACAGGCCATGATCGATCGCGCCAAACAGCAACAACCTAATATGGCGAGCAATACAACTATCCAGGTAACTTCGCTGTTGCAAGTAGTTGATTCCATGGTGACAAAAGATAATAAGGCCAACCCAGACGCAGAGCGGTTCACCTTTATCCCTTCTAAAGCGGCTTTTCAGTACATCCTTAGCAACCAACCCAAGGACGCGGCGACATCGCAGTTGAAACCAGGGGCGCAAAATCAAACTATCAAGCCATCGACCATCAAGCCATCGACCATCAAGCCTGCGGCTAAACCTGCGGCCAAACCTGCTAATAGGCTCACTACACCTAAACCGTAGATCTGCCAGCTATTTTCATAGCAATCTAAGCCTTCTGATGCCAATTTAAAAAGCAAACAGTTGGAACCTATGGGATTGGGGTGGGGGGCTGTGCTCCCTCACCCTAATCCGCAATTTCAACTATTTAAAATGGTATGACTTTTGGGCTTAAGTCTAGATATTTCACTTCAGAGTTATAGCCAGCGCCTAGATTGTAATTAACAGATTTTAATTGGGGGCCTGGGGGCAATGCCCCCCCACGAATGGGTTCTACCCCTCCACTAACCTAACTGGCGATAGCTGTAGCTTTTTTATTGGTTTTGGGATTGCAAAACAGCAGAGCGGCAACCGCTCATTTCAAAACTGGGGGAAAGATGCTAGAATCAAAAACCTTGGCAACATTCTGATATTTCGACGAAACTGCAATGACTAAGCGTACCCTGGGCGGCACTGTTCGCAAAAAGAAACGTACTTCTGGTTTTCGCGCCCGCATGCAAACTGCGACTGGCCGACGTGTAATTAAAGCTCGTCGCCGTAAAGGTCGTCTCCGCCTTACGACTTGTTAGGACTTATTAGTATCCGATTGTTTTGTTTAATTTGTCTAACCTATTTATGAGCTTATTGTGTTGCCTGCCGAAAACCGATTAAGGCAGCGACATGATTTTTCCAATGTCTATGCTCGTGGCGATCGCTATAGGGGACACTACATCCGCCTCCGCATCTATAACACTGGCAACTCAGCGATTGCCAGCAAAATTGGCATAGTAATTAGTAAAAAAATTAGTAAAAGTGCGGTAACACGTAATCGAATCAAGCGCCAACTGCGTGCAATTTTCCGTCAACTTCTGTCACAATTGAAACAAGGTTTGCAAATAGTTGTAACAGTCTCGACTTTAGAAGGCAGTCCGAACTACTTACAGCTTCAAGAAGATCTAACCAAATTATCGATCGAGGCAAAGATATTGCATGGCAGTTAATGAAGAAGTCTATTTCGAAGGCAAGCCGCACATAGGCGATCTAATTATTGGATTGCTCATGAGCTTCTTTGTAATTACTATCCCAATCACAATTGGCTCGATAGTTCGCGCCCTTTGGGTACGCTATCGCATTACAAATCGACGCATTACTGTGACTGGTGGTTGGTTAGGTCGCGGTCGCACCGACATTGCTTACTCTGAGATTACCAAAGTAGTAACTGTGCCGCGCGGACTTGGTAGTTGGGGCGATATGGTATTAACTTTAAAAGATGGTTCTCGCCTCGAACTAAGATCTGTACCCAATTTTCGGGCAGCTTATGATTATATTGAGTCAAAACTCAGTCTCAAAGCCAAAGAAGCTAGCGGCGCATTGGGTGGTTCTCGCAAAGCAGCTGCTTAGCATTTCGGACCAAAGAGCTGTAAATGTTGACAATCTGACATTCTATAGATGTATCAACTTACTTACAGCAAAATTAAAATAGCTTCAAAGTCAATAAAAAACTATTATCTTTAGCCAAGATGGATTTCGGTGTAGGTTTCCTTTCAAATAATGTCATGCTGCCGATCCTAGATTTTTTCTATGGCATCGTGCCCAGCTATGGATTGGCAATTGTGGCGCTCACGCTCGTGATTAGGTTCGTGCTGTTTCCCGTCAGTGCCAACCAGATTCGCAGTATGAAGCGCATGAAGATTGCTAACCCAATCATGCAGCAGCGTATTAAAGAAGTCCAAGAGCGTTACAAAAGCGATCCCTCCAAACAGCAAGAAGAAATGGGGAAGGTCAACGCTGCCAATTTCAAGGAATTTGGTAACCCCCTGGCCGGCTGCTTGCCAGCATTGTTGCAAATGCCGATCCTGTTTGCTTTATTTGCTACCCTGCGCGGATCGCCATTCGCAGATATTAATTACAACATCAATTTTCAAGTTTCTCCTCAAGATGCTCAAGTAGAAGTCCAGCATCAAGCCTTTACATCCCCGCCTCAAAATGTCTATTTCGCAGATGAGGTGCATTATCCTGTCCTGGCGGCGATCGCAAGTGGGACAAACCTAACCATTGGCGAACAGGCCAAAATTTCCCTGCAAACAGCACAGGGCGAACTATTTGACAGTCTCAATGCCAAGTATCCAGACATTGACCTCACACCGAAATGGCAGGTCACTAAGGGCATGGAAAATGTAGAGCTCTTAGCTGGTGGTGCGGTCAAAGCGCTAAAACCTGGAGAGGTAACAGTCCAAGCGACCATTCCAGGACTAGCCTCAGACAAAGGATTCCTGTTTATCCAAGCATTAGGCAAGGTTGGAGTTACTAATGCTGATGGCAGTATTAGCTGGGATATCTTGGTTATGATCTTGGGCTTTGGGGTTAGTTTGTATATCAACCAGGCACTCTCTGGTGCTTCAAGCGGCAAATCTGAGAACCAACAACAGGAAACCATGAATAAGGTGACCCCGATCATCTTTTCGGGGATGTTTTTGTTCTTTCCCCTACCTGCTGGCGTCTTGCTTTACATGCTTGTTGCCAACATTTTTCAGACAATGCAGGCATTTATTGTTTCCAGGGAACCCCTACCAGAGAATTTGCAAAAGCTGGTGGAAGAGCAAGCAGGAGCAGCCGCAAAAGCCGCACCAAAGGCTGAACCCCAGAAATTAATCAAACCCAGTGAGACGAAATCAGCTAAGTTGCCTGTCAAATCCAAAGATAATCAAGCTGACAAAACCTCTCTACCCTTTGAGCCTGGTTCATCAAAACCTGGTTCGGCTAATAAAAAGAAGAAACCTTAGAATCTAAAAAATGTAGTCATGCAGCAGGCTGATAAGGGTATTGATTGGTTGAGACAGTTGCTCAACTTGATGGGTTATTCTAGCCCAGTCAAGTTGGCGCAACCCCCAATCGTCGATCCTGAATCGACTGACATGAATGTTTGGCTAGAAATTGATCGAACTGACCTTAATCCTCAACAGATCGAGGCTTTAATTGGTAGAGATGGCGTAAACCTTGATGCCATGCAATACCTGGCTAATCTTTATCTAAATCAAGGACACGAGTCTGATGGCGATCGCTACTTTTACACGGTTGAACTAGATGGCTATCGCGCTCAGAAGCAGGAACAGTTAAAAAAACTGGCCGAGGACTCTGCCAAACAGGTGCGAGACACCCAGCAAGAGTATAAGCTTGAAGCTCTATCTGCATCAGAGCGCCGCATCGTTCATATGTTACTAAAAGAGTATGCGGATCTGGAAACATTTAGTCAGGGGCAAGAGCCTCATCGTCACTTGATTGTGCGTTCAAGACAAAGCTAGTTGTAACAGACAAAAACGATGGAAAAGATCTTTATACCTCAACTAGCAAAAACAGTAAATGCTACCGAGACTATTCAGTTCAAAGAATTTATTGAAGGCCTAGATACGCTTACCCCAGCACAGGGTGTAATAGAGGTTAAACATCTTGGCTCAGTTTTAGGTGTAAAAGTAGATGCTTGGGCGATCGTGACGCTGACATGCGATCGCACTCTCCAGCAGTTTAACCATCGCCTGTACGTCAACACTTCAGAGCTAATTTGGCTAGAGAACCAAGTGGTAAATGATAAGCTACCCAAAGAACAAGAAATAGATATTGAAGATCTAGTAGAATCCTTACCACCTAATGGTTATTTCGATCCAGCAGAATGGCTCTATCAGCAGTTTTGTCTAGCAATTCCCTTTCAAAAGATTGCGCCCGATGCACCTGAATTTACCGAGTTAGCTGAGGCGCTTAATGGCGATATAGACTCCTCTAGCATAAGCGATCGGAGATGGTCGGCATTAAATTCCCTGAAAATCACCGAAACCTAACCATTCGGGTAGTAGTGAGAGGTCTGCTTACAGTGATAGAATACGGTCATGCCGTGAGATGCGGAACTTCAAAATTGAGGAACCCATGAGTGACCTATGCTTCAAGACACACATACTATTCGTAGCTATCAAAAGCTCACTGATTCTCTAGTAGATATGTGGGAGCGTGGCTACCGCGTTGACGAGCTTCGTATATTTCTAGATGGTTATCTTGCGGCTCTCCGCACTAATAATGTCTTAGAAACACATTTAATTCATCGCTTAGAGCAAGAAACTACCAGGTTTCTCTACGATCCTTCCAACTTTGACACTCCAAATCGCAGCGCTCTACAAAGAGAACTGGAGATATAGGAAGGGCGTAAGCTTTAGCACTTTAATTTTTTAAGATGCACCTGAGAAACAACCTATTTTGCGTTGATAAGTTGTAAACAGTGGCGCTGACTATCGGTCAATGGGGTTGTGAAGCTTTCCAAATGAGCCACTTCCGCGTGCAACTCTTTACAGATTTTGTCCAGTTCTATTTGTTCCGTTTCTGTCCATTGACCTCGGTAAAGAATCGCCCGGCCACCCGTTTTGAGAAATGGCATTACATATCTAGCGCATTGCGAAACATTTCCCACAGCTCGTAGTAGCGCTAAATCGTACTTTTGGTAGTGATTATCTGTTTGGTTTATATCCTCAGCTCGACCAGTGAAAACACTAACCCGAGCCAGATCTAATGCCTCAACGGTGTGCTTGAGGAAGTTGGTTTTTTTGATTTTGCTGTCGAGTAGACTAATATGCCAGTTAGTCTGGGCGATCGCTACAGGGAGCCCCGGGAAACCAGCACCTGTCCCTATATCTATTACTTGCAGATCGCTTAATTCCCAGGCAAACCTCACCCCTCGCAATGAGTCCCATAAATGCTTTTCCCAAAAGTCTTGTGGTTCGGTAATGCGGGTTAGGTTCTGTGTTTGGTTACCTTCTAAAACTAAGTTGTAGAGCTGATCAAATAGTTGTTCTTGTGATAGTGTGGGTTGCCAGTTTAGGGTTTGCGACCAAAGCGCAGAATAGTTCTCGAACATTAAGGTCTAGCTTTTTGGGAGGAATTTACTTTTGCCACGATAGCGTACTTATCCTTCGCAGCGCGATAGGAATTCCTGTAATATGCTAATTCGTGACTCTAACTTTAGCTGATATGTCTAAGAACTATAAGATTGCCCTGTTGCCTGGAGATGGTATTGGCCCAGAAATTATGCAGGTGGCGGTGGCAGTCCTGCGTGCGATCGCACCTAAATTTCAATTGACATTCTCATTTGAAACGGCTTTAGCTGGGGGCTCTGCAATTGATGCAACCGGACATCCTCTCCCTGCGGAAACACTGGCTTTATGCCAATCTAGCGATGCGGTTTTGCTGGCGGCTGTAGGTGGAGATAAATGGGATAGCCTACCTAGCGATCTGCGACCAGAACAGGCACTTTTAGGACTGCGTAGTGGTTTGGGACTATTCGCTAACCTACGTCCTGCTAAGGTATTACCCCAATTAATCGATTCGTCATCGCTCAAGCGCGAGATTGTTGAGGGCGTAGATATCCTCGTGGTACGCGAACTGACGGGCGGGATCTATTTTGGTAAGCCCAAGGGTATTTTTACCGATGAGCATGGGGTGAGGCGTGGTCTCAATACAATGGTTTATAGCGAGCCAGAAGTCGATCGCATTGGGAAAGTTGCTTTTGAGTCAGCCCGTAAACGCAAGGGTATTCTATGTTCTGTCGATAAAGCTAATGTGCTGGAAGTATCGCAACTCTGGCGCGATCGCATAATCAAAATGTCTCAAGAATATCCCGATGTCAAGCTATCGCACATGTACGTCGATAATGCGGCAATGCAGCTTTTACGATGGCCAAAACAGTTTGACACAATTGTTACCGGCAACTTATTTGGCGATATTCTTTCTGACGCGGCAGCTATGTTAACAGGCAGTATTGGTATGCTACCTTCTGCCAGTTTAGGCGAACCGGGTAAACCAGGAGTATTTGAGCCCGTGCACGGTTCCGCGCCAGATATTGCGGGACAAGATCTGGCGAATCCCCTCGCCCAGGTATTAAGTGTGGCAATGATGCTGCGCTATGGTCTAAATGAAGGAGCTGCTGCCGATCGCATCGAAGCAGCAGTGATGCAAGTACTTGACTCAGGCAAGCGAACTGGAGATATTATGGCATCTGGCTGCGAACAGCTTGGCTGTATGGCAATGGGTGAGGCTTTGCTGACAATGCTTGCCTAGATCTGCCATCAGAAAGCCCAATCAATTTCCCTTAAACTTAACTTGTAAAACCTATGAGCTTAAAAGTTGGCGATCGCGCCCCCGATTTCAATCTATCTGATGCTGAAGGCAATATAGTCTCCCTGCAAGAGTTACAGGGTAAATGGGTCGTACTGTATTTCTATCCTCGCGACAATACGCCTGGTTGTACAAAGGAGGCGTGTGCCTTTCGTGACACTCATGCTAATTATCAGTCTCGTAATGCAGTTGTGTTGGGAGTTAGTACCGATGATGCGAAATCCCACGCTAAATTTGTCACTAAATTCCAGTTACCCTTTCGCCTATTGTGCGATCCCGATGGTGTTATCTCAACTGCCTATGAGAGCTATGGCCTAAAGAAGTTTATGGGTAAGGAATATACGGGCATCACGCGCAATACTTTCCTCATTGACCCTACAGGGCAGATTGCCCAAATTTACCTCAAAGTCAAACCCGAAACCCATCCAGGCCAGGTAATTGCCGATATCGATGCTCTGCTTGAGCAGGAAGGTCAGGACATATAGCTATCCAAAGAAGAAAATACGCATTGGGGCTATCCCCCAGTGGTTAACCCAGTGCGTTGAGGGAGCTACAGGGAAACAACTCCTACAATTTTATCGATACAATTTTTCGAGGAAATCACTTTAGTTTTATGACACCTTGGCAAATTCGCGATCGCTGCTTTAACTGGGAGCGGCGCACTTACATCATGGGAGTAATCAATGCAACGCCAGATAGCTTTAGTGATGGCGGTCTGTTTAACTCTCCCCAAAGCGCATTGGCACAGGTCGATCGCATGATTCCCCATGTCGATATTCTTGATATTGGTGGTGAATCTACACGGCCAGGTTCTGCATCGGTTAGCGCAGAAGACGAGCTGGGGCGAATCCTACCTGTAATAGAGGCAATTCGCCGCAAGCATACCCATATTCCCATTTCTGTAGATACAACGAAAGCCTTTGTGGCAGAGGCCGCGCTTAAAGCCGGGGCAGACATAATTAATGATGTATCCGCTGGTAAATTCGATTCTGACATGTTGCCTTTAGCGGCGCAATACCAAGTCCCAATCGTACTCATGCATATGCAAGGCGAACCCCGCACCATGCAGATCGACCCATACTACGATTGCCTGATTTCAGAAGTGCGGCAATTTTTAGCTGATGCAATATCACAGGCGATCGCGGCTGGTTTACCAAGGCATCTGATCGCGATCGATCCAGGCATTGGCTTTGGCAAAACTCTAAATCATAATTTAGAGCTATTGCGGCGTTTGCCCGAGTTCAAGCAACTCAACTGCCCAATTTTGGTTGGCGTATCTCGCAAGAGTTTCATTGGGGAACTTTGCAATCAGTCGAATCCTAGCGATCGCCTATGGGGAACGGCCTCTGCTTGTACGGTGGCGATCGCAGGTGGCACAAATATTCTACGCGTGCATGATGCCAGAGAGATTAGAGATGTCTGTTGTGTCAGCGATGCTATTTACCGCGGGGCCTAAATCAGGCATCACATTCTAAAGTGTCGCGGGTTTTGCGTTTTGTGACTGAATTAGTCCCACTGGCATCCGAACAAAGCTTCTGACGGAGTGGTTCTCGCAAATCTACATCCGTGAAGTCGGCACCTGTAATTTGGGCTTTTTTGAAAGTCGTACCGTAGACGAACGAGCCCTCCAGTAAGGCGTTGGAGAGATTGACCTCATCCATACGTGCGGTGTCAAGCGTACTGTACCTAAGATCGGCATTGCTAAAATCTGCACCCATCATA
>JANMRU010000387.1:0-3606 GCA_031388585.1 Pseudanabaena sp. SOY_30_concoct_251
GCCAATGGGTGAATCAGCAGATGAAAGCCTATCGTAAAACGGTTTTTATTCTAACTTCCCGACCTCATGGCTATCGAAGTGCTCCTGTAGAGCAAGTGGGAACTGTTCTAGAGGTGCTTCCCTTTAACTCCGAGCAGGTAAGGCAGTTTATTCAGAGCTGGTATCTGCAAACTGAGATTATGAGCCGAGCGGGAAGGGATACGCCAGCAGTAAGAGATGCAGCTAAAAGTCACGCTGAGGATCTAATTGAGCGCATCATGGATAATCGAGCTATATCAGATATGGCTAAAAATCCCTTACTGGTGACGATGATTGCCACGGTTCACTTTTGCGGTAGCGCCTTGCCGGGGCGAAGGGTGGAACTTTATCAGAAAATCTGCGATTTACTATTGGGGCCTCGACAGGAAGCGAAGAAAATAAAGACGACCCTCACAGGCGAACAAAATAAGTCTGTCCTACAAGTCTTGGCACTAGCTTTAATGCAAAAGAAAACCCGTGAATTTACTATACGAGAAGGAGAAGTGTTAATTCAGCAGGAACTGGAAAAGGTTGCAAGTAGTACGCTACCCCCCGAGCAATTCCTGATACAGATTAAAGAGCTTAGCGGATTGATCGTAGAAAGAGAATTAGGAGTTTATGAATTTGCTCATTTGAGTTTTCAGGAATACTTAGCAGCGTCACAGGTCAAGGAATTGCAGCAAGATGACCTTCTAGCTGCAAGCTTGAACGATCCTTGGTGGGCAGAGACTATTCGCCTGTATGCTGCTCAAGGCGATGCAACTAGACTGATTGAGGAAGCGATCGCCCAGCCAACAGTCAACTCCTTAAGCCTTGCGTTAGATTGCCTTCAAGAAGCCGCAAAGATAGAGCCAGCTACGCGAGAAAAGTTATTAGAATTGTTAGAGGCAGGCTTGGAATCTAATGATCGGCAAATTGCCAAGCTAGCAGCCGAGGTCAGCTTATTACGTAGATTGGAAAATTTATTCGAAGTTGATGAGTGTGTAGAAATCGATCTAAAGTGCATCACTTGCGCGGAATATCAACTGTTTGCCGACGAGCAATTAGCGCAATCGGAAACTTCGCGCGATCGCTTTGAACCCAGAAATGCTAGAAATCCGATTACCAGCATTGATTTTAAGACTGCGCTTGGGTTTTGTACTTGGTTGAATTTGAAAGCTCCATCGCTTAGGGCAATTAGTGAGAGTAGTAATATCGCGTGTTATTACCGACTACCTAGCATTGCTGAAGCCCAAATGCATAAAGCTCAGTCCCATGCACAGCTAGGTTACTGGACAATAGAAGAAAATCATTCGCAAACTAAAGGAATCCGAATAGTTAGAGCTACACTTCACGATCGCTATACTCAACTGGCTAAATATCTTGCTGCCGAAGAGTGGGAAAAGGCTGACCGCGAAACAGTGAAAGTTATTCTTAAGGCAGCTAACCGAGACGAGTTAGATGTAGCCGCCATTGAGAACTTGTCTGCTGAAGATATCCAAACAATCGATCGCCTGTGGTTGTATTACTCTCAAGGACTCACTAGTTTGGGCGTACAGGTAAGTCTTTGGGAAAGACTGGGGGGAAATCCCGTACCAGGATACTTCCCGTTCTTCCTTTTGTACTCGAATGATTCCGTAAGCCCCAGAGATATCCTAGAGGCCCTTGCTCGAAAATGCATTACCTGCAATCTCGAACGATTATCATTTGAGCGATCGCTACCGCAAGCTGCATTTGAAGTTGTAACTGTCAACGCGCAAGGACAGGAAACCCAACGGCAGCGCAGTCAAGCTTGTTATTTTACCGAGAACTTAGCTGAAGGGGGAACACACAAATGATTGCAGTACTTCTTCTCCCCCGCCTAGCCAAAGATGTCACGCTGGATATGGTGTATATTCCTGCGGGTAACTTTGTGATGGGTTCGCCCAAAGACGAGAAAGAAAGTATTGATAGTGAGCGTCCACAGCATGAAGTCAGTGTTCCCGCTTTTTTAATGAGCAAATATCAAGTCACGCAGGCGCAGTGGCGAGCAGTAGCAGCTATGCCCAAAGTGAAACAAGATCTCGATCCCAATCCATCTCATTTCAAAGGCGACGATCGCCCCGTCGAGCAAGTATCTTGGCTGGATGCGGTAGAATTCTGCGCGAGGCTATCGCAGCATACAGGAAGGGAATATCGGCTGCCCAGCGAAGCGGAATGGGAATATGCCTGCCGTGCGGGGACAAGTACACCCTTTCATTTTGGCGAGACGATAACATCAGAACTCGTCAACTACGATGGTGACAATCCTTATGCTGGCGCACCGAAAGGTGTGTCTCGCGGAGAAACTACGCCCGTAGGCAGTTTTCCCCCTAATGCTTTCGGTCTATACGACATGCACGGCAATGTATGGGAATGGTGTGCTGATGACTGGCACGACAATTACTGGGGCGCACCGACAGATGGTAGTGCCTGGCTGGATAATTCTGGGCGATCGCGTAACAGTAAGGTGGCGATCGGGCGCTTCAATTTGTTTGGAGTCTTTCAGAATTTGCCGAGATTAATATTAAATTTTATTAAGAGATATAAAGGCTCTAATTCGATGAAGCTGCTTCGCGGCGGTTCGTGGTTCTTCAATGCTCGGAATTGTCGTTCGGCGTTTCGTAATCACTTCGACGCGGGCGTTAGGTACTACTTCTTCGGTTTTCGGGTTGTGTGTGTCTTGCGGTGAGGACTCCCCTTCTTTGCTCTTTTGCCCTCTAGCCCTTTACACTTCTTAATCTTTACACTTCTTAACCCTCTTCGCCGTCAGGCGATCCAATTTTTTTGAGATTGCAAAAAGAAATAATCTCAGCACCAAAAGATGTCATACTGCTCAAGCCTATCCTTTTTAACAAGTCATAGAACTTGTGGAACATAGGTTGGGGCTGGCACAAAACTGCTTCGCGGTGGTTCGTGGAACAACAATGCTCAGAATTGCCGTTCTGCTTATCGTAATCACAACGACGCGCGCAATCAGAACAACAATATCGGTTTTCGGGTTGTGTTCGGTCTGCGGTGAGCACTCCCTGCGGTCAGAATTGATGGATGGGAATCCATCGAGCGTACACTCGGGAGTCCAGACCCGTTCCAGCGATATTGGTGACGATATCCAAATATAACCCTAGATAGAGCAGCTTGGTAGGATTCCCGAACAGTCGCTCTATCTTACAAATTCTTATCCATACACCAGATGACTGATCTGCCCATTATTCAGAAAACTTACGACCTGATTAAATGGTACGTGCCGATTTTAAATCGCCTGCCACGCAGTCATAAGTTCAATCTGGGCGACAGAACAATCGCAGGGCTGTACGATCTGCTCGAAGGTTTGATTCAAGCACGCTACGCTAGAGAAAAGCTGACATTATTGGAACCTCTCAACGGCAAACTGGATCTACTGCGGCACCAGACCAGATTGATGCTTGACTTTGAGTTAATGAAGCCCGATCGCTACGAATATGCGGGTAAACTCCTAATCGAAATTGGCAACCAGTTGGGCGGGTGGATCGACCAACAAAAGCGCAAATCCCCGATATGAAACGGTACGGTCATCTTTGGTCGCAAGTTACGGCATTTGAAAACCTGCTG
>JANMRU010000440.1:0-3824 GCA_031388585.1 Pseudanabaena sp. SOY_30_concoct_251
CCCGAACAAATTAAATGACGGCTGCGAATCCAACATTGCATCTTCTTTTGAGCTTCTGGGGGTAGCATCTTCGCTTTAACTTGCTCCAGATGTGTGAGTGGAGCCTCAAGGGTTGTTTGTAATCTCATGGGCAAAACTCTCGCGTTTTTCAAACTTCAGAGGGCCAAAAGCTGAACCCCACACCTGTTCGTGCGTATTCACATCCATGCCTCGATCTAGACCGACCCAGGTAGTTTCCGTAATCTCGACTTCGCTGACCAAATAAGTCTGACAACCATTCTTCTCAATCAAGCAAAGATTTCCTGGCTCCACACCACCTCGAAATAGCTCGCCCTCTCGCCTAAACACCATCGAACAGTTCTGCCGTCTGGCGATCGCATCTGGCTTAATCGTCTTGAGAATCGATAATTCCCGCGAGGAGCCAGCATAGAGAAATGCATCCTTGAGGCCGTAGTTCTCGATGTAAATGTGGTCACCACCATCGACTAAACGATGGATACCCTGACGATAGGGACTCCAAAGGTCATAGTCATACACTTGTTCTGAATAAAAGCCAATCCCATCGAAAAACTCTAAGGGCAGAGGCCGAAACAGAACGTGGATATGGGCGTAATCTTTGGGATTCTCAAAACACTGCTTCGCATTGCTGAAATCTCCTGCCATCCAACATGCCAATGTCACCAGATCGTTTGAAGTAGTCATCAGGGTTTAACTTTTGACCTCTTGCCTAATTTCTGAGGAAAAGGAGGCAGTTACAACACCGCTACCAGCACTGGTTTTAATCAGCGAAACTCGGCAACGCACGTTGGGATTCACAAACCAAATTTTTTCCTCAGCAGCGGCGCGATCGTAGCTCGTCACCAAGACAAACGTGTCGTCTTCGGTGAGATGATAGTCACCCGCTGCCGCAATCTCCTCGGCATAGCCCTGGTCGCGCAAAAGCTTGCCGCGATTGGGTTGTGTTGGATCAGGTACAGGCACTAAAATGCAAGTACCTTTGATTTCCTTGTCATCCCAGTCCGACGAACCTTCCCAAGTCATGCGAAATGGGGAAGCTACAGCATTAGTATCAATGTTGTAGGATTTGCAGAGTTCAATCACTGCGGGTTCGCTCGGTGAGAGAGCAGTAATATCAATCGTCGATTCCACGGCTTCAAAATGACTGAAAGCTAAATGATGGGCACTACGCTGCGATCGCCAGCACCCAATAGAACGCTCAACAAACTCTGTAATGTCCATCAAATAATGCTTTCGTTATTCTTTTCTAAAGGCAGATCTATGCCAGCTAGGAGATCCCCCCTAGCCCCCCTTTTTAAGGGGGATTTAGGGGGATCTGAACCTTTGGCGTTAGCTAGAAATCTATTTAGGCAAGCGATCGCTAAGCGACCTCAGTGATACTGAGAATCTTGCCACCTGACTTCTGGATATTCTGGATTTTTTGCGACAATTGGCTATAACCCACCTCAAAGGTTGTGACGCTTTTGGTGACACGTGCGCCAAAACTAGATTTGGTGATCGCAACGCGGAAACGCTTGCCAGTATTGCTATATGAACCAGAACCAGTTGCCGGAGACACAATTTTGGTAGGTCGATTGCCACCTAGATCGCCAATCAATTTTGCTGACTTGCCAATGTCATTAGCGGCAAAACCGCGTGTGAGCGCAAAGGTACGGTTAAAGCTGACATTCTTGATGCCAGTTTGGGTGCGGCTGCCACAGGCGTTGGGCACCATGTTCTCACCAAAATTTGCGGCGTACTCTTCGCTATCGATGTAGGAGTTAATATCGGCTTCGTAGCCATCGTTGTTGTAGCGTTGAACGTGCTCGGAGATCTCGGTTTGATCTTGAGGAGCACGACCCATTAGATGCTTGAAGTTCAGCTCGATAAAACGGTAGGGAGAAGAGGTTTCAAAAAATAGGGAACGGTACAGATTGGACTGGGCGATCGCAGTAACAAAACCTCTAACTGTGATGTCGCCGTTCCGCAACTGTGATTCAGCGCTGGTGAGGCGTTGGCTTTCCATTACATGGGCATTACCCAATACTTGTCGATACGCTGCTCGAATTACAGCCTGTAGATCTTCCTCAGAGGAATTCTGGCGTAGCTCGATCGCATCTGCTTCGATCCAAAGCGTCATATGAATATCTCCTGCAATTTAGGTTTCTAAATGTGTTGAATAAAATTTTGTTGATATAAACGGCGTAGGGTGGGCATTGCCCACCCTACAAAGCATTACGCGATTTCGGTAATGCTAACGATCTTGCCAGAGGTGCGATTAATCCGCTGAATTTGCGGAGTCATCTTACTAGCGGAAACTATGTATTCCGTAGCGCTAATGCGACGAGGACTGTCAAATTTCGAGCCAGAAACGAGGATTTTGAACCGCTTTTCGGTGCCAGACCCAATTACCGTATTGGTAGATGGTTTGATCGCATTGGTAGAGTTGGTCGCAACTGCATAAACGAGTTGTGATGATTTCACTGAGCTATCAATCTGTGCAGGGCCGCGATCGATCGCAAACATGCGGTTGTAGCCAATTTGCTTGGAATTAGCTTCACTCATTCTGCCGCGATAGTAAGGCACAATGTTCTCGCCAAATGCAGCTTGGTATTCTTCGCTGTCGATGTAGGAATCGATTTCAGCGTCATAACCTTCAGCCACGCAGCGCACGATGTGTGCGGATACTTCTGTTTGATCCTGGGGTGCCCGACCGAGTAGGTGCAAGAAATTTAACTCCACAAAGCGGTAGGGAGCGCAGGACTCAAAGTAGCGGCTGCTGTAGAAAGCAGATTTAGCCACGGCGCGGACAAATTCACGCACGCTGATCGAGCCATCGCTTAACTGCGACTCTGCTGTCACCAAACGCTCGCTGTCCATCACATGAGGATTGCCTAATACCTGTTTATAAACGGCGCGAATCACAGTTTGAATCTCTTCCAAACCACTGACTGGCCACAGTTCAAGAGTCGTAGAGGATGCCATTGAAACCAATCTCCTAAAAATGTTTCAATTTTTAATATGTTTAAGTGCGTATATTTATGAGCTAGCAATTGGCAATAAAAATCACCAATTACCAGCTATGTTTATAGCGTTAGAAGCTCTAGACAGCCGTAATACTGGCGATTACGCCGCCTTGCTGGTGAATGCGTTGGTATTCTTGCGATAGTTTATCGTAGGGCACCAAAAACACTTGGTTAGAGCGACGGAACTTGGAAATGTTATTGAGAGACTTAGCACGTAAGCTAGTAACTTCAATGCGGTAAACCTTACCGCCGGAGCTGGCACCCACACCTTGACGTGAGCGAGAGCCCAATGCTGGAGTACGGAATACTGCACCACTGCTGGCTGGCGAAATCACGGCTGTAGCTGTGGGGTTAATCACAAGCGAATTGAGCTTAGGACTCTTGCCTGCTAGATCACCTTTTAAGCTGCTGCTGGAAGCCCCACGCACCAATTGGAAGGTGTGGGTAAATTGCACCATGCTCTGACATGCTTCGGTTTTGTAACCCCGAATGTAGGGCACAATGTTCTCGCCGAAAGTGGTTTGATATTCGTCACTATCAATGTAGGAATCAATATCAGCGCCAAATCCTTGGGTATCAAGGATTGTGCTATGTCCACGCATTTCTTCGAGATCGAGTGGAGGACGACCGAGTAGGTGTCTGAAATTTAGTTCGAGCGCGCGATAGCGAGCGCAACTGTCGAAAAAGCGCGACTGATATAGTCCAGATTTGGCAACAGCGCGCACAAATTCGCGCACGCTCAGTTCACCACGCTTAAATTGTGACTCAGGAACGCTCAGGCGCTCGCTTTCCATCACATAG
>JANMRU010000513.1:0-1372 GCA_031388585.1 Pseudanabaena sp. SOY_30_concoct_251
CTTCGTTTGTAAGTTTTACCACCCCGTCAGGCTGCGCCTGCCACCCCTCCAAGGGAGGGGAATTAATCCGACCCAAATCTCCCTCCTTTGGAGGGGTGCCCCGAAGGGGCGGGGTGGTTCCATTTTCCCTTTCATCCCCCACCTCCTGAATCATCATCTAGCATCTGGCTAAAGAGTTCATGCAGCTTCGCCTGAAGTAGCTCCTTATCCGGCAGTTGCAATTGATACTGGGCAATCAGCGTCGGTGAGAGGTTCCGCGACAGCGCGTATTCCACCACCTCATCATCCTTGTCCCGACACAACAACACCCCAATACTGGGATTTTCATGGGGCTTCTTGACATCACGGTCTAACGCTTCCAGGTAAAAATTGAGCTGCCCAATCTGTTCCGGCATAAACTTACCGATCTTCAGCTCAAAAGCAACCAGCGCCGACAAACCCCGGTGATAAAACAGCAAATCAATATAAAAGTCCTGATTGCCGACTTGCAGGCGAAACTCATCACCCATAAAAATGAAATCTTTCCCCAACTCCAAAATAAAAGCTTTCATATGCCGAGCCAGGGCTTTTTTTAACTCATTCTCACTGTGTACGGGCGGCAAACCCAAAAACTCCAATACATAGCTGTCTTTGAAAGTGTTGCCAACGCTGGGATGTAATTCTCTCAGCACTGCCGAGAGTTTTGAATGACCCATCATCACCCGTTCAAACTGTGAGGCATTGATTTGGCGATCCAGTTCCCTCGATGAATATCGTTCTGCACGACATAGATTGAGATAGTATTCGCGTTCTTCTGTAGTTTTACAACGGGAGAAGATAATTGTGTTGTGCGTCCAAGCTAATTCCCGCACCAAAGGCATCAGCTTTTCATTAGTCTGATAGGTTTCATAAAACTGCTTCATGCGCCACAGATTCTTATCGCTAAAGCCCTTAATTTCTGGATCATTTTGGGCAATATATCGCGCCAATTCACTGACCACACCCTTACCCCATGCCTCAGTTTGCACCTTGTGACTAATGGTTTTGCCAATCAGCCAATACAAATCGATGAGAGCGATATTGACTTGGGTAAAGACCTTTTGCCGCGATTCCTGAATCTGCCGCAACACTTCGTTAAAGTCTTGTTGTCGATCGAGGCTGCTCATGCCTTTCTCCTCAGAGGCCTTACTGCTCATAAGCCTTCAACCCCGAAATCTCCCGCCCCTGGGCGAGCCTATGCAACAACGGAATCAAATCCTCCATCAAAGCCAGCTCCTTCCGAGTACGCGCCTTCTAGCCCAACTCCAACGTCGCCATAAGATCACCCAACTGCTCCCCATCAAAAATCATCCGCTGCATGATAGCACCGATAAAGGCTTCCAGCGCGGCAGGT
>JANMRU010000520.1:0-5960 GCA_031388585.1 Pseudanabaena sp. SOY_30_concoct_251
GGAGATGCCAAGAAATTTTGTCAGTCGTCTCTACCACCTCGCGATCGCCTGCGGATTGTCTATGCCAGTTTAGTTATGCGCTATAAGGGTGCCGATCTGTTAATTTCAGCGCTCAGCTTTTTACAGGCGGCTGGAGTAGAATTCTCAGCCACAATAGCAGGTGGATCGCTAGAAACATCATACGTTCAGTCCTTACAGGAAACCGTCAAGATCAATGGGTTGGATGCATATGTTCAGTTTACTGGTCTTTTGGCACAGGCAGAACTTCGAGAGATTTACCGTACACATAACGTCTGGGTATTGCCTTCACGTTTCCAGGAACCATTTAGCATTGGTCTATTGGAAGCAATGCAAGCAGGGTTAACAATAGTTGCTAGTAATACAGGTGGATCTCCCGAAGCGATCGATTGCGGCGAGACTGGATTTATTTTCGAGTCGGAGAATGTTTTAGATCTTGCAAATATTCTCACTTCTCTACCTATTAATTCCGAGTTGTGGGCATCTGTCGCCCAAAAAGGTCAGCAAAAAGCTCTGTCACAATTTACGCGATCGCAGACAATCGAGCAGCTAGAATCAGTATTTATCGAACTAATGGGCATTAAGGCAAAGGGAGTGGGATGAACCTCTCTCTGCTCTCGAACTCACATCTCAATTAGATGCCTTGGAGGGTTAGTTTAGAACCTGACTCAGTTTTGGTGACTTCGATCTGGGCACTGAATGCCTCTTTGAGTGGTGGCATATGCGTAATCGCCAGAATGCACTCAAAATTGGGCGCGATCGCATTAATTGCTGCCACCAGACGATCGCATCCCTCAGGATCTTGGCTGCCAAACCCTTCGTCGATAATTAGGGTTTGCAATGTGCCACCTTTGCGTTGTGCCAAAATTCGCGATAATGCCAATCGAATCGCAAAGTTAATTCTAAAAGCTTCTCCCCCTGAATATGTCTCATAGGGGCGAGTCCCCTGTCGATCGGCGATTTCGATTTCTAATGTATCGATCACTTTATCTGCTTTCTTGCCTGCTTTCTGGGTAATGAAACGTACATGAAATTCATAATTTGTGAGCTGACCCAAAATCTGATTTGCTTCTGCTTCGATCTGAGGTAGTACAGTTTCGATCATCAATGCCTGAATGCCATTCTTCCCGAATGCTTGCGCTAATTCTTGATGGATATACTGACGATGGCGTACCTGCTCTATTTGATTAATAGTTACTTTTTCCTGCTCGAGCGCCTTTTGAACTTGCAGAGTTGATTGTTCCAGTTGACCTAGCTGACCGATTAGCACATCTAAATGCGATCGCCGTTGGTGAAGTTGGGATTGGAGGTTTTGGATTTTAGCTGCTAAATCTCGATCGTTATGTTGAGGTGCGATCGCATGAATTTGTCGCTCCAAATCAGAAATATTAATCGCGATCGCCGCCAAAAAGCTTTGGTGATCGCTTAATACCTGTTGAGTTTGTTGAAATTGTTCGGTAGAAATTGGATATTGTTGTGCAGCAAGTATGAGTTCTTGATGGCGCAGTAGAGCTGGCTGAGTTTTTTCTCTTTGGGAGCGAATTTGTTGATGAATTGCGGAATCGTAGCTAATTTGATGTAGGCTGCGATCGCACTGTTCGATCTGCTGTTGTAGCTCCAGATCGATCGCATTAGCGGCTAATCTAGCTTCTAGTTTCTGGCATTTAGTCTCTAGTTCGGGTAATCGTTGCAGGAGATTTTCAGATTTTTGCCGCGCGCTCTTTAACTCCGCCAACTTGATATCTGCCCACCGCCAGCGCTCGACTTCGCCTTTGGCGAGCGCATGATTTTTTTCATCGTAGTTTAGCTGACTCAGAAGGCGATCGATCGGAATTAATTCTTCCTGAGCTTCAGGGCAAAAATCCTGTTTTTCTATACGCTCAGCGATCGCGGCAATTTCACCCTCGATTTGGGCAATCTGAGCTTGGGCTGACTGACTAGCCTGAAGTTGTGCTTGGAGGTTGCCTTTTTGCTCAAGCAGATGCGGTAACTGATGTAGTTCCACAGAAAGAAGGCGATACTCTTCACGTAATACTTTAATCTCACATTCTGACGCCGATTGCTGTTCCTTAATCAACCATACTTCAGCTTGCAGTTCCTCATGTTCGCGGTGATGTTTTTGGTGCACCACTGTCCAATGCGCTCGATCGAGAGGGCGATCGCATAGCGGACAAGGAGCATTTGGGATGCTCAGGGTGCTAAGTTTGCGATCGATTTGCGCGAACTTCTCTTCGCAGTCTAGAGCCCGTTCTTTCAAGCGTTCTAAAAAGTCTCGCCGTTCCAGACCTTTTTCATGTACGCGATCGCGATACACTCCCTTTTTTTGTAACGCCAGGAGCTGTTGCTCTAAAATCTGCGCAGTCTCAACAATTTCTCCCTGAGCTTGAAACTGAACTTGCAGTTGTTGGTGGCTGCGTTGCAACTGCTCTAGTCTGGCGCAAAGTTTTGCGACATCGCGGTCTACTTGTCGCTGTAGGACTTGTTTGCGTTGTAGGAGAGGTGCAGATTGCGTCTGAAGTGACTCGATCGCTTTTAGTTGCTCCCTGGCTGCTTGCAGTTGTACCTGTGCGGCCTCAATGTCCTCCGCCTTACTGAAAATAACTTGGAGTTCTTGTTGTTGCTGTTGCAATGCATCTAACTGGGCGAGATCGTGTCGCAATTGTCCTTTGAGTTCGCTTTGGCGGTTTGCTAGTTGTTGACTGAGGCCAGTATGTTGCTGAATTAGACTTTGGTATTGCTGTAATTTCTTGTTCTGAGCTTCTTCCTGCGTTGTTAGTTGCTGATAGCGATCGTAGTCCTGGTGAATGCGATCGCTTTGTGCCAGTAGTAACTTCAAACTCTGCACCTGCTGGTGCTGCAATTTTGCCTGCTGTGTTAGCCTCTCGATTTCGCCCTGCAACTGGGATCGCTCTTTGTGCCGCCAACTCAACTGTTGCTGTAAATTCTGTCGCTGTTGTTGTTTTTGCTCTAAAGATTTGAGTTGTGCTTGTGACGCGCTCTCCTGTTGTTTCTCCTGAGCTAAGTTTGTCCGTAACTCTTCCAATTGTGAGGCGATCGCCTCACCATCACTAATTTGTTGCCGCTGACTAGTAAGAACATTCTCTAGAGCCGTTAACTCCCCTTTACAGATCCGAGCAATATCCTTAGCGCGATCGCTGAGGTCGTCATACTGCGATAGGGTGAGAATTTCGGCGAGTACCTGTTTGCGATCGCTAGGACGCTTCAGCATAAACTCATCTGCCCTTCCCTGCCGCAGGTAAGCAGAATTTATAAACGTGTCATAGTCCATTTTGAGGTGGGACAAAATTACCTGCTGTGTTGCCCTCAATCCTCGCTCGGTTAGCGATCGGAACTTCCCCTCAGCGCTAATTTGAAACTCCAAAGAACTAGCGCTACCTTTGGGACGAGTCCGAATGATGCGATATAGCTCATTCCCAGAGCGGAAAATAAAATCCACCTGAGCTTCCTTCGCACCCATATGAATGATATCGTCTTCAGATTCGGCACGACTTTGTCCCCATATTGCCCAGGTCATTGCTTCAAGTAAAGAAGATTTTCCCGCACCATTCACACCAGAAATACAAGCCGTATGCAATCCTGCAAAGTCTAGTGTGACTTGCTGGTAACTCAAAAAATTTTTAATTGTGAGCTTCTTGGGAATCATAAACAGCAAGTCAGATCGCGTACATACTCTAAGCCAACTTGAGCTATCCTCGTGGGTTGATGATGATAGTAACAGATAACTTAGATCTACTAATATCTACACCTAATATAGCAATTGCATTTACTATACAGCCCAATCTGGTATACAGTTTGGCAAAATCTCGAGCAATTTTAAGTGTTAATAAAAATAATTTGACTAAATTATTTCTTAAAGAATTACAATTATTTATTAATGGGTGACATAGTCTGTCACCATTAACTGGCAAATTAAAATCGGTCGCAAAGCAAAATTGAGGCTAACTTGGTGTATATTCTGTCTCGCAATGGAGTATCAATCTTGCAAGTGGTAAGTATCGAACATTGTAGCGATCGCCAATAGTTTATGAATAATGGGTGTGGAAGCTTCACTTCTAGAAAGGGTGAAACATCAACACCTGGTTCAAATTCCTAAAAAGATCGCTATAACTACTAAATCTATAGTTGGTGGAATTATGGAACTTTGGGAACAAATCAGTCGCCAGCGGGCGCAACATATAATTGATAGCTATCAGTTGTATGGTGAATCTATAGATGATTTTGAGTACTACTTAGAGGAGCTACTCCTGGCATATCAGTCACCTCAAATTGAGTTGGCGATCGTTGAAACCTTAGTTGGTGGGTGGTTTCAGCTTCCTCTTGCTAAAGGTCTCCCATTTATTGAAGCGGTGCATGAACGTCTCAAAGCTTGGGAAGTAGATGCCAATATGTCTCCCTCAGTAAGTGCCGCTCAATTCCAACAGATTACAGGTTTAGATCCTGCTCCTGTATTTGGGCATAGCACCACCGCACCGTTGCAGATACTAGAGTTACTTTAAAGAATTTGCAAGAATAATTTAGGATGGCGATCGCCGCTTGCGTGGCTTTGGTAAAACGGCACCTAATAACATATCTCCACCTAGCAAGTACGTGACGCTTTTATCAGTTAATTGCAGCGATCGCGATAAAAGTGAGCGGGCGGTAGTATTGCCTGGATGGATCTCCAGTATTTTATTTTTTATCAATGGCGCTGATGGCAACAAAGCATTCCTAGCTAATCGCCACTCTAGATCGGAGCGACAGAATAGGCGTAATGCCAAATCCACAGTTGGTTGACGGCAATTATCGTCATCGCTATTGAGGAAAGCATATAACTTTTCGTAACGTCGGCTAATTTCTGGAGCCAGGCAAAGTACGATCAGATCTCGCTCAAACTTACCCAAGTTTAGATGCTGGCAGAGCGTGGGGATAGTTAGCTCCGTACCCTGCTCGATTGTCGCCACAACGCGCTCACCATAACGACCTAGGGAATGCTCATTTACCTGCACATCATAGTCAGAGTTGACCTTGCCGCCTCCCTTAGACGGATCGAGCGCAATAAAACCCTTCCACCAATGGCTGGTTATCTTATCAGCAGCAGAATGAGCCACCCGTTCAATTTCGCGATTTTGCTGCCGATGCTTGGCGATCGCGCGCATAATAACGCGGTCTAGCCAGGCCAGTTCTGCTTTTAAATAGCTCCAATTATCTTGGAAGCCAGCTACTACAGGCTCGACTTTCACTTTTGCTCACTTCCTAGAAAATAATCAGCTAGTCTTTCAACTGGGTTAATTATAGCTATCGCCAATTAGGTTAGGACGGGGTCTCCGTAGGGGCAAATGCCCCCACACCCCCAATAAAATCTGTCAATAACGATCTAGGCGTTGGCTATAGTTACTCACCTTACATAGAACTAAAAGAAGATCTATATTTAAAGGGTTTGGGGTTATGCACCCGTATGGAACCTTGCGTAGTAATATTGAGGGCGCAGCCCTCAATATTACTACATAATTCTTTCTTGAAATCATTCCACGTAACGTCAGTTAATTGCTCAACTGGGTTAGGTAGAAAGTTAAGGGCGAGTTCAACTTCTTCTGTAATCATATATTCATTAGCTTGCCCAAGCTGCTACTGCTAAAAGCTTACTTTAGTTTTTGCAATTAGGGCTTATGGAGTAAGCTCTCCAAATTTCTCAATTTTGACGAAGTACAATTTCAACAAGCTCGTAACATTGCCAACTACAAACAAAGATTTATGATCGACCCTCAACAAAATGCCGCTAAATTTCTCACCGAAGAAGAAGCTCGCACCGTGAATGCTGCAATGTTGTCTGCGATGGAAAAATTTATGACGCGGATCGCAATTTCTTCGATGCGCGTATTGACGTATATTTCCAAATCCTACGGCGTGCAAGTGGAAGCATTGCAAATCGACCAAATTGTCAA
>JANMRU010000527.1:0-11596 GCA_031388585.1 Pseudanabaena sp. SOY_30_concoct_251
AGTTATAGAACCAATTTCTGGCGAGAGATTTGCGGTTTAGTGGCGGACTCGTGATTACAGGGTGTTTTGCACCAATCTCGGCTAGGTTTTGATACAAGCAGATGTCATACGCAGTCATACGCAGTAACATGTATGCAATAACTATCAACTTTTGCTCTCCCCGATCATGCCTAGCTTCCCTGCCCTGACTGGTGCCGAAATTCGCTCTCGCTTCCTAGAGTTTTTTGCGGCGCGATCGCACAAGGTTTTGCCCAGCGCCTCACTAGTACCTGAAGATCCCACAGTACTTCTGACGATCGCAGGGATGCTGCCTTTCAAACCAATATTCCTTGGCCAAAAGGAAGCCGAAGTACCACGTGCCACAACTTCACAAAAGTGCGTGCGTACCAATGATATTGAGAATGTCGGACGCACTGCAAGGCACCATACATTTTTTGAAATGTTGGGTAATTTTAGCTTTGGTGATTATTTTAAAAAAGAGGCGATCGCCTGGGGATGGGAATTAGTCACTAAAGTCTACGAGTTGCCTCCTGAGCGTCTTGTCGTCAGTGTGTTTCAGGATGACGACGACGCTTTCACAATTTGGCGCGACCAGATTGGTATTCCCGCGCATCGCATTCAGCGCATGGGTGATGATAACTTCTGGGCATCTGGCCCCACTGGCCCTTGTGGCCCTTGTTCCGAAATTTTCTTCGATTTTAAGCCCGAAGAAGGTGATGAAAAGATCGATCTGGAGGATGATTCGCGGTTTCTAGAAATCTATAACCTCGTGTTTATGGAACTAAATCGAGATGCTAATGGCCATCTCACGCCGCTCAAAAAGCAGAACATAGATACAGGTCTAGGGCTAGAACGCATGGCTCAGGTATTACAGCGCGTTCCCAATAATTACGAAACCGATTTAATCTTCCCAATTCTTAAGACTGCCGCTGATATCGCTAGCATTGACTATCACAAGAGTGATGAGAAAATTAAGACTTCGCTCAAAGTGATTGGCGATCACATTCGCGCCGTAGTTCATATGATTGGTGATGGTATTACCGCCTCTAATGTCGGTCGCGGCTATATTGTGCGGCGCTTATTACGACGCGTAGTCCGTCACGGTCGCTTGATCGGGATCGAGCGAGAGTTTACCACTGAAGTTGCAGAAACCGCGATCGCACTAGCAGAAGCAGTTTATCCTAACGTGCGCGATCGCGAATCAGCAATTAAAACAGAATTGCAACGAGAAGAAAACCGCTTCCTCCAAACCTTAGAGCGCGGCGAGAAGTTGCTAGCTGAGATGCTCTCTCATCCAGAAACCCAAGCAAGTAAAACAATTAGTGGCCAAGATGCTTTCACACTTTACGACACCTACGGATTTCCCTTAGAACTAACCCAGGAAATCGCCGAAGAACAGGGCTTAACCGTCGATGCCAATGGCTTCGAGCTGGCAATGGTAGAGCAGCAAGAACGCTCTAAGGAAGCCCATGTTGACATCGATCTGATGACGCAGATTAACTGGGGAGATCTGGCGAAGGAAATTGGCAAAACCGAATTTTTGGGATATGCTCATCTCGGCTCCGATGCCCAGCTAAAACTAATTCTGGTGAATGGTATTCGCGCCGAATCTGCCCATGCAGGTGACAGAGTGAGGCTGATTCTAGATCGCACACCTTTCTATGCCGAATCAGGCGGACAAGTGGGCGATCGCGGCTTTATTGCCAGCGGTGATGCGATTATCCACATTGACGACGTCCAAAAGGAATCAGATTTATTCGTTCACATCGGGCATGTCGAACGTGGCACAGTTCGCGTTAATCAAGAAGTGAATGCGCAAGTTGGCGTTTCCGAGCGTCGGCGTATTCAGTCTAATCATACAGCCACACACTTACTCCAGGCGGCATTAAAGAAAATTGTCGATCCAAATGTTTCGCAAGCAGGTTCACTGGTAGCAGCAGATCGATTGCGCTTTGATTTCAATCTATCTCGTCCCGTCACCCCTGACGAACTTCAGCAAGTGGAAACCCAAATTAACAATTGGATCGCTGAAGCCCATGCCTCGCATATTTCGGTAATGCCGATCGCTGAAGCAAAAACGAAGGGTGCGATCGCCATGTTTGGGGAGAAATACGGCGCGGAAGTCCGCGTGATTGATATTCCCGATGTCTCGATGGAGCTATGCGGTGGTACTCACGTTGCGAATACCGCAGAAATTGGCCTATTCAAAATCATGTCCGAAGCCGGAGTTTCCGCTGGTATCAGGCGGATTGAGGCGGTGGCAGGGCAAGCAGTGCTAGATTACCTTAGCGTTCGCGATCGCGTCACCAAAGATTTGAGCGATCGCTTTAAAGTCAAACCCGAAGAGATTCCCAATCGCATTACCAGTTTGCAAAACGAACTGAGAACCGCTCAAAAACAAATCGAAGGCTTGCAGCAAGAGCTAGCTTTAACCAAAGCAGAGAGTCTATTAGCCCACGCTGAATCCATTGGCAAACATAAGATCCTCGTGGCTCAATTAGAAAATGTCGATGCGGAATCGCTCAAAACTGCCGCAGAAAAACTACTAGCTCAGCTAGGTAGTGGTGCGGTGGTACTTGGCTCTGTACCCGAACCTGGCAAAGTTAGTTTGGTAGCAGCTTTCAGTGGCGAGTTAAATAAGCAAGGTCTGCAAGCAGGCAAGTTTATTGGTGTGATCGCGCGGATTTGCGGTGGTAGCGGTGGCGGTCGCCCTAACCTCGCACAAGCAGGTGGAAAGGATGCCGATAAGTTGCCAGAGGCATTAGAAACGGCAAAGAGTCAGCTAAGAGAGGCTCTGGCTTAGCAAAATTAGTTAATTTATTGAGGATGTGCTTGCAATTCGTCCTTGTATAATTGCTTTGTTGTTGGTTTGGGATGTTTTACTGTGCCCTCTCCCCCTTTAGTTAGTATCTGCATACCTACGTACAATGCCGAAGCATTTATTGCTGATGCTCTAGACTGTGCTTTGGCTCAAACCTATACACCCATTGAGATCGTCATTTCCGACGATGGTTCCAGCGATCGCACTGTAGAGATTGTGCAGCAGTTGCTGGATAGTAAAGGTATAAGCTGGCAATTAAACACACACGATCGCCTGGGTATCGCTGCTAACTGGAACCACTGCATTACTTTGACACACGGCAAGTACATCAAGTTCTTATTTCAAGATGACACCATCACACCCGACTGTATCGCCAAAATGGTGGCATTAGCTGAACAAGATGCAGAAATTGGGTTGGTATTTGCCCGACGCCATATTATCCATAGCGATGACACCAAACTTGACCAGCTTTATGTAGATATTACTAAGGGTTGGACTAATTTGAGTGCCATCCAATCGGGGCGATCTCTCCTGGCAGACCCCAAATTACTTGAGGCCCCATTCAACAAAATTGGTGAGCCAAGTTCTGTCCTGATTGCCAAAGATGTATTTGACAAAGTGGGATTATTCGACCCTAATCTCAAGCAGGTACTCGATTTAGATATGTGGTTGCGAATTATGGCGCAGTATAAGATTGGATATATTGATGAAATCCTAGCTGGATTTCGCGTGCACCGCAACCAACAAAGCATGCAAAATGCTCACACAGGAGCATCCTGGATTGATGACTGGCGCTTGCAATTCAAAATGATGGGAGATAATTCCTATAGTCTATTACCACTTGAACTTCAACAATCACTGATTGAGATGAGTTCTAATCGCATCGGTCAGACCTATGAAGATCTAGAATCATTGCGATCGCAGGTTCTAGATGCTTATGGGCAATTGGAGAAAGCTGGGGAGTTAATCGAAAATCTATATAAGGAATTAGAGACACTACCGATAATTACTGCCCAGTTAGATTTAACTTCAGCACATTTAGAGCAGTCTTATGCCAGAATTGCAGCGATGGAAAGTAGCAAGTTCTGGAAGTTGAAAGAGTCATGGTTGCGGCTAAAGAGAACTTTAGGGTTAAAAGCAGAAGAATAAAAATTACTATCTCACCCCTGTTTGCCTTTATAAAAGGCCCAAGCAGCGAGAATACGATATATTTCAGTAGGCATACGTACATTCCACATATCTAAGTAAGCAACTATAGGAAGTATCAAAGGAAGAAAATACCATAGGAAAGCAACTCTTGTTGGTGTTTTCTGAGAAGGCATCCTATCACTGCTTTCTAGTTCTGGGTGCAATTTGAAGATAGTTCCTATGGTTGCACCAACCAATTGTTGTCGTTTCAAGAAACTGCTCATACTCATTGGATGAAAATGTTTGGCTTTAGCATCCTGATTGTAAATAATTCGCAATCCTTGTACGCTCAGTCTATAACCAAGCTCCGTATCTTCCCACCCATAGAAGCTGAATGCACTGTCAAAAGGCTCTTTGCCAAGCACTTGACGAGGAATAGAAATATTAGAAGTGTAAAAGCAAGTAAAGGGTATATCTTCCGCATTTTGCAAATACCGATAGCCAAATTGAGGTCCATCAGAATTAATAAATTCCAGAAATGGAGTAACTTGCATTCTGTCACGATACCAGTCAGTGAAGCCCACAATTGCACATAGCTCTCCTATTTGGTTATGCTTATTAATGTGACTTTCCACAAAAGTAGAATCGGGAATGATATCGTCACCCAAAAAGATGACCAGTTCGCCAGTGGCATATCGTAGTGCATGATTGCGAGCAACTCCTTGCTTGAGATTTTCTTGTCGGGCAATTTTCAGATTTATTTTCCTACCATGTTGCTCTTCCCAGTTCTGCAATTTCTCCCACGTACCATCGGTTGAACCATCGTCTACAACAATAACTTCAAAATGCTTCCATGTCTGTTCAGCTAGTGCATCAAGAGTCTCAAAAAGAATGTCACAGCGATTAAATGTAGGAATGATTATTGAGAGACTCTTGTAAATGCAGAGATTGGTTTCGTCTTTCGATTCAAATCGCAGCATCCGCACGCGGCACCCTAACTGTCTATAATCATCACTCCCGTGTACATAGTGGGGAACCCAAACTGGGCTAGAAATTTGAATTTCCAGCAATCCTTGCCGATCGGCCTGGACTGGCATAGTCACTTCTGCCCATTCTTCCACACTTGCACGATGAATAATCTCCTCTCCATTACAATGCAAGGTGACTGGATAGTCTCCATTCGATTTGGGAAGATAAGCTTCCATAACTAATCTGCCTGTTGCAGCAGGAGTAACCTTGAGATAGCACTTTGCTATACCAGCAGTCCATCGCGATCGCCCATCGGGATGTTCCTCCATGGCGTACCAGCCGTAACCTAGTCTCCCTAGGGAAGAATACTGCCCAATCAGGAGCGTTGGTGACTCAATCAATGAATTTATATGTGACTCAGATAAAATACGAGGAAATTCGGGATGGGGGGGGACAAAGCGAAATGGGGCAATAAGACCACGCTCAAGCAGTTCACGATCGCTAATAACCCTGTTCCGTTGAATTTGCCAGCGTTGAGCTAGGGTGCTGGGTAGATGGAGTAAGTTCCATCCCAAAACGTGTAGCATTTGTTGATAGTTGCGGTTACGATGCCAGTTGCCCACTAGGCCCTTGATGGCTTTGAGTAGGTAAAGCAGGCCAAAATGCTTATCAGCGTACGAAAGTTATGTCGCATGCCCATGCGCTCTCTCCACTGCAGTCCTTCAAGCTTTCGAGTTGTTCCACCCCAGTAATGATAAACGATGGAGTTAGTACAGACGATCACGCGTTTCCCTAGCAGCCACAACCTCCACCCTAGATCTACATCTTCGTGGTACATGAAAAAACTGCGATCAAAGCCTCCATACTTCACAAAATCATCTTTTCTCATCACCATGGCAGCAGCAGTGGGGAAAAGTACTTCTTTATAAGGAGAAGTATCTTTATGATAAGGGAAGAGAAAATCAAAATCAAAGCCAAAGCCGAGACGTGACATACCGCCACCAGTTGCGTTCAGCAATTCGGGATACTTCAATAACCTTAGCGTAGAGCAAGTTGCACCAATATCTTTTTCAAACTGAAAAGGTTCTAGCAGAATGGTTAGCCAATCTGGCTCGACAACAGTATCATTATTTAAAAAAGCTGCATATTCTCCGTGTGCTACTTCTATACCTTGCTGGTTAGCCGCTCCAAATCCAAGATTGCTCCCAAGCGCCAAGACCTGCACCTGTGGATAGTTTACCTGAATCCACTGAATACTACTATCGGTTGAACCGTTGTCAGCTACAATCACCTCGAATGAAATACCGCTTGTTTGGTTCAAAGCAGGAAGACATCGCTCTAAATGATGAAGACCGTTGAAGTTAACGATGATTACAGAAACTAGAGGTTGTTGGAGATTGGACATTTGAAGTTTATTTTAATCAATCTAGACATAATATGGGATATTGGGAGGTGCGCACTGTAATGCCATTATCACATACTATTAACTGACACTTCTACGATGCCAACTCACTAAGTTTTTACTCCATGCCTCTCTCAATTAGAAAATGCCGCTGCGGAATCACTCAAAATCGTATTGGCAGAGACTTTCAGTAGCGAGTTGAACAAGCAAGGTCTGCAAGCAGTCAGGTTAGTTGGTGCGCGAGCGTGTTTACGGCGGTGATGGTGGTCTCAATCTCGCAGAAGCTGATGACAAAGCTACCGATAAGCTGCTAGAGCCGCTTGAAACTGCTAGAGAAATATTAAAGAAAGCTTTAGGTAAATAGGAGGTGCAAACTAAATTACATTAGGCAGCATGGAGATCGCTCTTTATACTAACCAACCAATGAAGGCTATGCCTACAGAACGATGGACAGATGAAATGCTGGACAAACTGGCCAGTTTTGGGCAGCAGACAGATAATCGCATCGATAGACTTGTGGAGTTATTTTCGGGGATGCGATCGAATTAAGCCATCCTGCAACAAGAGCAAACTGAGGTACTTGAATATCAAGCGATCTTGCAGCAAGAGCAAACGGAGATGCGGCGTGAATTTAATTAATCACACGATCGACATCATTGCCACCCAGCAAAATGAAATTGCGGGAATGCAGACAGAAACCCGCCTCATTTTAGATATTCTGCTGAATCAGCAAGGAAACAGCGCGCCAGCACAAGGCTAGCGATAGTTGGTAAATTGCAAGGCGACAGGAAAATCTTCCGATTTCAGGGCTTGAATTACAGATTGCAATTCGTCCTTAGACTTTGCCGAAATCCGCAGAGCATCACCTTGAATTGATGCCTGCACCTTATTAAATTGATCGCGAATCGATTTTGATATTTTTTTAGCTAGATCCTGCTCAATGCCCTGTCTAAGCTTAATTTCCTGCATAACGCGGTTGCCACTGACTGACTGCACATCTCCGTAGTCAAAAATCTTAAGCGATAGTTCGCGCTTAATAGCTTTCGACTGCATGACATCGATCGCCGAAGTTAAGGTAAATTCACTATCTGAATTGATGGAGATCTTATCAGTGTCAAGAGTAATCTCAGTAGCAGTATTTTTTAAATCATAGCGACTAGCTATTTCGCGTCTTGTTTGGTCTAACGCGTTGACTAGTTCTTGGCGATCGAATTCGCTCACGATATCAAAGGAAAAGCTGGAGGCCATACCTAAAGTTTTGCACAGGGTCTTTATACTCAAGCAAGCATACTACACAATCAGGATGCTATCCTAACTTAAAGATACACATATTACTTGTGATATCTATAAAGTATTAGATACACTTTGTCAGCTATCTCCGCATGACCGAGAAACTAAATCCCCCAACAGCCGCTCGTTTATCAACAAAGTAATTACACTTGTATTTTATCGATGGATTCAAATAAAGCTGATATTAGTAATGTCTCTGCTAGTCAAAGTCTAGCAAAAGGTTCTCCCATAGAAGTTTTAGAACAATTCTGTCGCCGCCAAGTTACCGGTAGTATTATCTTTAACAATGAGCTGGTTAGCTGGATTGTACGACTAGAGTCAGGTATGGTCACCTATGTCGGCAACTCCGTTGACCCATTCGATCGCCTGGTCTGTCAAATGCGTTACCTCAGTCATGAACTACCAAGTTTGACTAAAGAGTTTCGTTCCCAGTTGTGCCTCATGTTTGAGAACGCCACTGATACCGACGAAGTAGTAGGAACATCGCCTGAGGATAAATCCTTACGTACTAACGATTATGAGGCGCTATGTTGGCTAGTTACCCAGAACCATCTCACCTCTGAACGCGCAGCTCAGTTGACCGAAGCGATGATCAAAGAAGCGATCGAGCCATTATTTTGGTTAGATCAGGTAAATTACAGATTTACTAAACATATTGGTAACCCACTGACACTTTGCAGGCTGGAGTTTCAAAACATAGTTTCCCATTGTCTGGAAAAACTTATACTTTGGCAAATGTTCGCACCACGAGTTTGGTCACCGTATCAGCGACCTTACTTTTTTGGTCAAACTGAGCAGCAAAAAATGTTTTTACCTGAGTTACAACTGCCTCAGCAATTTAGTACGATCCTGAAAGGATTTAGCTTTCGGCATCTTGCTGTTTTATTGAACAAAGAAGATATAAAAGTAGCTGGCAGTTTGTTGCCCTATATATGCGAAGAGGTTGTTGTTCTTAGAGATCCGCAACCACCTTTTGATCTTTTACCCAAAATCCCGTCTGCACTTCCAGATGCTTTCCAAAAAATTGCTACACGAGTCTCGGCAGTACGCCCCGAACTTCCCTCGATTATTAGTAGCGACACAATTAGTGGCGACACAATGGAAAGTATGGGGTTTACATCCCTTCGTACTGCCAGCGAAACACTATATAAAGTAGCTTGTGTCGATGACAATCCTATTGTTCTGGATGAAATCGGCAGATGTTTAGAGGACGGCGGTTTTAAATTGTTCGCAATTAACGAACCATTGCAAGCTCTAGCACAGATGCTGGAGATCGAACCCAACCTCATTTTCTTAGATGACGACATGCCAACGGTCAACGGCTACGATTTGTGCAAGCTTCTCCGTAACAGTGCCTCGTTTAAACAAACCCCAATTATCATTATGAGTGACAATACAAGCTTTGTCGATCGAGCTAAAGCGAGGCTTTCAGGCGCCACAGACTGTCTCACTAAGCCTTTTACCCAAGAGGACTTGTTAAAGATGATTTTTCGGCATATTGGTTAGCCGAATTCTTCTGGATAGAGTCAGTGACTGATGTTAAGTGGAATGATTTCAAGTAGGTCGCAGGGGCGTAGCCGCCGCATGGGTTTTAGGCATTTTATCCAAGACGGTTTTGATTGCAATTGGCTGTAGTTCTACGTAAGGTGAGTAACTAAAAAAGATCGCAATAACCTTGTTCGATCTCAATCTGTTCTAGTATCCTCAGTCCATGCGGATCGCCAAGCTTGCGCAGCGTAGCCTTGGCATCGTCTTGGACGCTTAGATCGTCATCTTCTAAAGCACCGATAAGTGCATCTAAGGCATCGTGATAGATCTCATCGCGCTGATTATCTCCACTGTCAAATCGCAATCGCAGCAGTTTACTCAGCGACCAGGCACAATTACTGCGGACTACCGCAACCCGATCTGACTGTAATGCTATGGTTAAAGGCTCGATCGCATGTAGATCGCCAAGTTGACCAAGCGCACTCGCAACCCATAGCCGCACAGCCGCTATGTCATATTTTAAAGCTGAGATTAAAGGCACTAAGGCACGTCGATCTTTACAGGTACCTAAGGCCCATACAATGCCTTTACGCACATAACCATTCCACTCTCCACCCAGTTTGCCAATCAAAGGCAATACTGCAGTGACAGAAGGATTTCGACCTAGAGCGTAAGCAGCGCTAACTCGCACAAGCGTACAGTCATCTTGGAGTAAATCGATCAACAGCGGAATAGCCCGCTCATCTTCGATTTCGCAAAAGGCTCTGGCCGCCTGCATTCTTTCTAAAACAGCTTCAGAGCCAAGCAGAGCTAGCATTTCATCTGGATCTGGACGCGGCAGCTCCTCCTCTGGCCGATCCAGTGGACTACTGAACGATGTCTCTATATCTAGTAGGGCGATGTCTTCATCGATCATGTTTCTTAGATTAGCGCTTAATAGTCCGCAACACAATCAGATTGTGGGTTATTGGTTATTGACCAGTTGCAAACCCCTTACTTTCTCTTTTTTGTGGAGCGCTCTAATAACAATGGCAAACCAATGGCTTTCCCTTTGTACAGATTGAACATTAGCCAGATACAGGCAATAAAATATCCCGAAGTAAAAGTACCTTTAATCAATTCGGTTGTTACTTGAATGCTTTCCCCACTTTGGACATCGTTACCCAGTAACGCATAGACAGATATCCAGGCTAGTGCCAACAATATCGACACTTTGCTAACATTTCTGGCTTCCTGACTACTTCGATCGCGGCTCAAAACCATCAGCGCTGGAACCACCCCAAATACGGGGACAAGACACGCATACATCCACGCCTTATGGTTGGGGGAGAAACCGATCTTTGCTTTTGTTCTTAGATTATCCATATGCAAAATCTACAAGTTTCAACTGTCTATGAATTTACAGTTGCGATGCAGATAGATCCTAGCCTAGCATTTCTGTTTTTAGGACTACCCCAAAAAGCAAATAAGGAGGCATGTGCCTCCTTATTTGCGATAAGAGACAGACGTTGCCCCTAAAATCGATCTACGCTGGAACTAGTTCTGGGCGCCTACTATGACGAATATCAGAAATCGCCTTAGCGTAATCGCTGGCTTTAAACACTGCGGAACCCGCTACAATCGCATTGGCACCTGCTTCGAGTACCTGCCAGGTGTTGTTGCCTTTCAATCCACCATCAACTTCAATCCAGGGGTCTAGACCGCGCTCGTCACACATACGACGCAAGGCAGCGATCTTGGGGACAACTTCAGGAATAAAGCTTTGTCCACCAAAACCAGGGTTAACACTCATAATCAACACCAGATCGCAAAGATGCAGAACGTGCTCGATCAAAGCCAATGGTGTGGATGGGTTAAGCGAAACACCTGCCATTTTACCAAGTTCGCGAATTTGGCCCAAGTTACGATGCAGGTGAGGACAAGCATTATGTTCAGCGTGCACGGTGATGATATCGGCTCCGGCTGCGGCAAAATCTGGTACATACCGCTCAGGCTCGACGATCATCAGATGCACGTCTAAGATTTTGGTTGTAGTGGGACGAATTGCCTCAACAATTAACGGACCAATTGTGATATTTGGCACAAACCGACCATCCATGACATCAACATGAATCCAATCCGCACCTGCGGCATCAACCGCACGGATTTCATCTCCCAATCGGCTAAAGTCAGCCGATAGGATAGAGGGGGATATAACAGTGGTTTTTTGAGGCATATTCGTTTTCGTAGTAGTTTTATAGTCTCAGATTTTTTTTAATATTAACATTTGCAGTGGCGTACAGATTACCCTTGCTCGTAGGGGCGATCGCACCTCGTCATATAATTAAAGCCTATTGCATTATGATTTTCGGGACACTCTATGCTTTGTCCTTTTTGCCAACATACTGATAGTCGCGTCCTAGAGTCCCGCTCTGCGGAAGAGGGACATAGCATCCGCCGCCGACGCGAATGTCTGAAGTGTATGCGTCGCTTTACTACCTACGAACGCATTGAGTTTG
>JANMRU010000386.1:0-18466 GCA_031388585.1 Pseudanabaena sp. SOY_30_concoct_251
ACTTTCGGTAAAATTTTTGCTAGATGAGACGGTGAGAGTTTGTGTTTACGAGTAACCAGCATGGCTGACTGACACTTCACGGCTAGTTGATCGGTGTATTTCCCAAAAGTTCGTCTTTCCAAACCCCACTCGCGACTCACCCCAGCGATCGTTAGATCGGCAGCCTCACTAGCTTCGATTACAGCTTCAATTGCATTGTTAGAGACTAGGGAGATCTTGATGCGATCGCTAATCTGATTTGGTAACTGTTCTAACGTTTGCATAAAGCTGCGACTTTGCAGAGCTGATGGTTGGACATCCTTGGCCACGCGCAAAATACGTAAATCGGCACCTGGATGATTTAATAACAAGCGAATCGCCAGCTCTAGGGCAAGATGATCGTGGATGTTCCCTGCATAAGGTACTAACAAATTATTGAAATTCAAACTTGGGAGATCGCCATTATCTTTTTGCTGGGGCGATTCAAAGTATATGGCGATATCCGTAGTGGCGGCATTAAGGATTTGTCCAACGGTCCCACCCAGACGATTGTTCATAAACACGGGATGGTGCCAACCCAAAATCATCAAATTAGCATGCTCGCTTTTAGCAATTGCCGCCGTTGTACGGGCAATATCGCCACACACCTGTACGATTGGATGGACAATTTCCCTGACCTCAGGTGGTTCCAAGGTCGAAATTAATTCCTGCAAGAGATTTTGGCGGGATTCGATCGCCTGTGCAGCTTCCTGGGGCAAGCTTTCGTAAAGGTATTCCACCTCGACTTCAAAAAGACTGAGAGGTAAAACTGCTACCATTTGTTTCTCTTCACTAGAATTGGTGCGATCGGCAACAAAATCTAGAATTGATTGAGCTTCTCCATAAGCAATTGCCACTGCTAACCTGATTAAACCTTGTTGTGTGTTGGGATTAGCGACAGGGACAAGAATAGAATACAGCGGTACTTCCTGACTTAAGCGATCTGTTGACAATGGTGCGATTTGGACTGGCTTCGTTTGGTAAGTCAACTCAAGCAGTGGGGAGGTCATGAAGGTCGTAACTAACGCCATAATTACGAGCATTGTGAATAGCAGGGGCGAAATCACATTCAACTCAAGGCCAATATTCAGTACGATTAACTCTGTTAATCCACGCGTATTCATTAGCCAGCCTAAAGCGGAGGCATCCTGTTTGTTAATACCGCTAAACCTTGCGGCAACATAAGTACCAACGTATTTACCCACAATTGCCACGGCTACAACCATCGCGCACAACAACCACAATTCGGGGCTATTCAGTAAGCCAATCTGCGTCCGTAAACCACTGTGGGCAAAGAACACAGGTAGCATAATGATTAGAATAAATTCCTCTAATCTGATTGCTATTTCCCTGGTAAATCCTGCATCTTTGGGCATGATTACACCCATCAAAAATGCGCCAAAAATTAGGTGGATGCCAATTAACTCTGTAATTAGGGCTGATGCTATTACTGCTGAGAACAAGAGTGCTAGTACAAATTGATTCAAGCGCTTCGTGCGCTCGTAATATTTGGCAAGGCGCTGCATAAACTTTGCGCCCACTGTCAGCATAAATCCAATGTATACGGCTGCTAATAGAACGGTTGGGATTGCGTCTGCCATTCTGTTAGTCTTTGCCACTGCGATCGCCACTGCCAAAAGGCACCAGGCCGTGACATCATCAACGGCAGCGCATGTAAGAGCCAAACTCCCAATGCGAGTATTCTGAAGATTTTTCTCGGTAATAATTCTTGCCAACACAGGGAATGCTGTGATAGACATTGCTGCACCTAGGAAAAGGGAAAAGGCTGTAAATGAAACGCTGCTATTGGATAACTGCGGGTAAAGAAAGAGTGCGATCAATGTACCTAGAGAAAAAGGCACAATTATACTGACATGGGAGATCAGGATCGCCACATTGAGTTGTCCCTTCAGATACTTAGGATTCAACTCCAGTCCGATCAAGAACATGAAAAATATCAGTCCAATCTCCGCCAGGATTTCTAAAAATGGTACTGCTGCCGATGGAAATAGCCATGCTGAAACTTCAGGAGCTACTAGTCCTAACAAAGATGGGCCGAGCATGATGCCCGCCACAATTTCACCAATTACTAGGGGTTGTTTGATATAGCGAAATCCTAGACCTACCAAACGTGATAAGCCGATCACAACCAGGACTTCAACTAAAACTAAAATAGCTATTTTCATAGGTTTTCAGCACCGCTACCTGGAAGATTTGTCCCAAACACTTTAACCTAGATCATATGGCAACTAGCATTAGCCATATTGCCAAGTCCGTAATTTGAGCTTTTATACTCACAAAATGTCAGTTATTGTCCTGGGCAGTATCAATATCGACATCGTTGCTAAAGTCAACCGATTGCCAATGGCAGGCGAAACTGTACATGGCTCCGATTTCTTCACAAATGCAGGCGGTAAAGGTGCCAATCAAGCTTTAGCTGCGGCGCGTTTGGGAGTAGAAACTTATCTAGTTGGTCGTGTGGGCGGCGATCGCTTTGGCCAAGAACTGTTAACGAGCTTACAGGATGCTTCGGTGCGCACCGAACACGTCATAGTAGATGCGCACGCCCCATCTGGCACCGCCGTAATTATTGTCGATCGCCACGGTGAAAATCAAATCGCGATCGTAGCTGGCGCAAATGGCAATGTTGGTAAGACGGATGTGGAGAATATGCGCATGTTATTGCCCCAAGCTAAAGCCTTGCTTATGCAGCTAGAGATTCCACTCAATACCGTTGAACTTGCTGCTAGCATTGCCCACGATTGCCATATCCCAATCATTCTCGATCCTGCTCCCGCCTGTGAGGAGATCTCCGCAAAACTCTATGCCTTAATCGATATCATTACCCCTAACGAAACTGAGGCTAGCCAGTTATTAGGCATGTCTGTGTATAACCCGGAAACAGCGCGGAGTGCGGCGATTGCTTTGCGGGAGCGAGGAGTTGGTGCTGCGATCGTAAAGCTGGGCAGTCAGGGTGTGGTATGTGCCACAGCTAGCAAAACTTTCTTCATGCCAGCGTTCCCAATCAAGGCGATCGATACCGTAGCCGCTGGTGATGCATTTAATGGAGCATTGGCAGCGGCGATCTCTAACGGTTTATCGATCGAGCAAGCAGTGGTATGGGGTGCAGCAGCAGGTGCACTCTGCGCAACCAAATCTGGGGCTCAGTCAGCTATGCCAAGTCTAGAAGAACTGAAAAGTTTCCTAGATCGGTATCGCGAGATCGTTCCAGTAATAAGCTAATAAGGCATTACAAGCCTTCGATCGCACCATTACCCTCAATCACCGTACCAATGTGGTAAGCAGGAATATCTCGTGTGTGAAACCAAGTGAGAGTTTCATGCTGCTGCGATGGAGAGACGATCGCCACCATGCCAATCCCCATATTGAAGGTATTGAACATTTCAGACTTGGTAACATTGCCCTGCTCAGCCAGCCAGGTGAAAATTGGTAAGACTTCCCAACTATCAGGAATTAGCTGAATGGATTGCCCTGCACCCAAACAACGCGGTAAATTTTCGGGGATGCCACCGCCAGTAATATGCGCTAGTGCGTGAATGTCGATGCCAGAACGCAATGCTTCCAGCACGGGTTTCACATAAATGCATGTAGGTGTAAGTAGGATTTCTACTAAGCTTTGGTTGGAAGTTGCAGCAGATATGGCGGGGCGATCGCTCCAGTTAAAACCTTTGTCATTAACAATTTTGCGCACAAGGCTAAAGCCATTACTATGAACGCCCGAACTGGCGAGTCCAATCACAGCATCGCCAGTCTGCACCTGAGAGCCATTGAGGATGCGTTCCTTTTCGACAATCCCAACACAAAATCCCGCTAGATCGTATTCGCCTACATTATAAAAACCAGGCATCTCAGCCGTCTCACCGCCAATCAGGGCGCAACCTGCGATCTGACAACCTTGGGAAATCCCCTTGACTACCTCAGTCAATTGGTCGGGTTCGAGCTTACCAGTCGCTAAATAATCCAAAAAGAATAGAGGCTCGGCTCCAGATGTCAAAACATCGTTAACGCACTTTGCCACGAGATCGATGCCAACTGTGTCGTGACGATCTCCAATCTGTGCCAGTTTTAATTTAGTCCCAACCCCATCTGTACCAGATACTAAAACAGGCTGGCGATAACCAGTTGGCAACTCGAATAAGCCACCAAAGCCGCCTAACCCTCCCATGACGCCAGGTCTGCGTGTGCTATCTACAAGAGCGCGAATTTGCTCTACAAATGTGCGACCCGCCTCAATATCAACGCCTGCTTGCCGATAATCCACAGATTTATTTTTTGATTTGTTTTCCCAGTTCTTCAGCGCGACGTGTAGCGGCGATCACTGCATCAATTAGTCCAGAACGTACTCCAGATCGCTCCATTTGTGCAATTCCAGCGATCGTTGTACCTCCAGGGCTGGTAACTCGATCTTTCAACTCAGCGGGGTGCATACCCGACTTTGCGATCAACTGAGCTGTTCCTAATACAGTTTGCACAGCTAATTTTGTGGCGATCGCCCTCGGTAAACCCGCAGCAACGCCACCATCTGCTAATGATTCAATTACTACAGCGACATATCCAGGCCCAGAGCCAGATAAGCCAGTCACAGCATCTAACAGCGACTCAGGCAGCTCCACAACCTCACCAATTGCCGAAAAAATCCTGAGTGCGGTTTCTCGATGCTGTTGATTAGCTGATGTTCCCATTGCAATGGCAGTGACTCCAGCACCAACTTGAGCCGGAGTATTTGGCATGGCCCTAATTACCGCTTTCGATGCGATCGCAGCTTCTAACTGCGATAGTGTCACACCAGCTAATATAGAGATTACAAGAGGCACATTAGTAGTAGACAATCCTTCTGTCGCTTGGGCAAGAACCTGAGGCTTAACCGCTAGCAGCAGCACTTCACCCACAGAAGCCAAAGCATTAACACCAGTTACCTGAACCCCATACTCGCTGCTGAGATATTCTCGCCGCTCAGGCTGGGGATCGCTGATGCAAATTTCTTGAGCAGAGTAGATTTTTTTAGACAGCACATAGGCGAGAATAGCCTCACCCATTACGCCACCACCTATTATGCCCAAACGAATTGTCAATTATGCCTCTATTTTCAATCTAGACAATTTTCGACATTCTCCCACTTAAATAAAGAGGGGAAATTCTTGAACCACGAGAAGTATTTTGAATTTAATCTTCCCAAACTTCAAGGCGCAGTGTCTCAACGCTCTACGGAGTTTTTAGATTTATTGGGCGAACCGAGCCATCGGGGATTCGGTTGACCAAGCAGGAGCTGGGGTAGTAGGTCTGACAACTCTAGCAGGAGGAGCCACAACTACTTGTTCGGCAACAGTTCCTTGTGTCACTACCTGAACGCAAGAAGGTGCGAACAAGAAAATGCTATCGCCAATTCTTTCTTGATGTCCATCGATCGCATAGGTGCCACCAGCGACAAAGTCAACAGCTCGTTGTGCTTGGTCTGGCTCCATCATGGTCAGATTCAATACTACAGACTTACGTTCGCGTAATGCTTGAATCGCTTGAGGCATCTCTTCAAAGCTGCGAGGTTCCATCAGGATAACTTGTGAGGCACCGTTGCTAGCTCCAGGCATTCCAATTACGTTACTCATGCTTTCTGTATTTCCTCTAGGTGTAGTAGGTATCAATCTGTCTCTGCTACGACGCGGTTGTTCGGCTTCTTCATCAACAACTACGGCTGAGGTTTCTTCTTGATAGATCTCTGGATAGTCATTGCTACTCTCAACTTCGTCGTATTCGTAGTCGTATTCTTGCGGGTCTGTAAGACCAACAAAATTCTTGACCTTATCAAAGATTCCCATTTTATATAACTCCTGAATAACTCCTCGTGGGACATTAACTAAGAAATCGCCATACCTATCTTTGGTAAGGGTATTGCAATTTCTGTCGAAATATGGCTAAAAACTACGCCTAAACTCCATAAACGTAGTTGTGTCAAAAGCTATTGATTGAGTCAAAAACTTCACCCGCTGAATCTAACCGATCTCTTCGAAAAAATCTAGGCCTTAGGAAAAGTTTTTTGAGATTGATTTAGGAATAAAAATCTATCAGAGTTTTTAAAACGCTAGCGAAAACAAACGAACATTTTCTAAATGTAACGTTGCAGTAATTATTGTCTAAATATAGTTAAGCAAATCTTAAGATATTCTGTTTATTGGATCTATGCAGTGTAAAGAGCTTCTACGTATAGGTTTAGCCAAATATTAAGTTGCCAATTCTAACAATTGTGGCGCCAGATTTGATGGCAATACCATAGTCACTTGACATACCCATCGACAGATGTTTTAAGTCTGCAAAGCCTTCGAGGTTTAGCTTTTCAGCTAGTTGGCGGACTTTTAGAAATACCGCTGAAGCTGCAGCTTCATCTAGCTCCAAAGGCAGTATGGTCATGAGTCCTAGCACTCGTAGATTTTTACATTGCTTAATGGCAGGCAAATCTAACATTAATTCTGATTCGTGCCAACCATTTTTTTGAGGATCTGTTACTAATTTAACTTGTAAACAAATATTTGGAGATTTTCCAGTTTCTGTTGCTATACGATCTATTTGTTGTGCTAGGCTGACGCGATCTACAGAATGGATCCAGTCAAAGCATTGAATTGCCGCTCGAGCTTTATTGCTTTGAAGATGGCCAATCATATGCCAAGTAATATCTTTTAGATCTTGCAATTCCTGTTGTTTTTTTTGTGTGTCTTGAACTTTAGATTCTCCAAAGTCTCTTATTCCAGCGGCATATGCTTCACGGATGGCGGCAACGTTAGCGTATTTGCTAACGGCAACTAGCTTGACTGAAGCTGGCAGAGTTTTTGCGATCGCCGCTATGCGATCGCCGATAGACTTTTGCTCAAGATCGGGGGCTTGCATCTATGATTTCTCCTTCGAAGAAATGATTCTAGACCTTTTTTGTAATAGTAGAGATACAACTTCAGAAAAACTGCTATGAAGGCAAAACTGACCCGAAGCCAAGAACGAGTTCTGCATCTGCTTCAGAAAATGAATCAGGCAATTTCAGCGCAGGCTATTTATACGGAGTTGAGGAGCGATCGCCAGTCCATTGGTTTGGCAACAGTTTATCGCTCGCTGGAAGTGCTCAAACTTCAGGGTTTGGCTAAGTCTTTAACTCTACCGAATGGTGAGGCTGTCTATAGTATTATGCCTGCCGACAAACATCATCTAAATTGCCTTAACTGCGGTGTTTCTTTGCCAATCGATAGTTGCCCAATCCACGAACTAGGGGCTCAGTTGCAACAGACGCATAATTTCCAGATTTACTACCATACCTTAGAATTTTTTGGGCTTTGCCCTCTTTGCCAAAAACAGGATCAAAAACAAGATCGATTCGAGCCAGATCGAGGCCAGGATGAAGTTTTAGAGGGCGATCCCCATACATGTGTCAACTGTTGAGTGTAAGTACTTACTCCATACCTTGTGGCAGCACTATATAATCGACGGGGGTAGATTGAGGAGTGAGTGATGCAAAAAACAAAACTTAGTTTATGCCTATTACTAGCTGTTGCTGGTATAGCATCGACTATTGATAAGTTAGAGGCACAGGAGTCATCATGTTTCATGATTTCGCCTTCGGGAAACTACATGGATCTAAGTAGCCTTTGTAAAAAAAGTCCACCTCTTCAGAGAGCCAAGCCACGAATATTGACTAAGGCTCGCAATTATAAGCGATCGCCTGTTTACCCAGCTTTATCCTTTCCTTCTGAGGTCAACCTTCAGGCTTTTCTGAGAGTAATTCGCTATGCCGAAGGTACTTCGAGTCAGGATGGCTATAATATTCAGTTTACTGGAGCTAGGTTTGGCAGCTTTTCCGATCACCCACGTCGTGTAATTTGCTCTTCCTATGGTGGCAGGCAGCTATGTTCTTCAGCAGCAGGTGCTTATCAGTTTCTGGAGACAACTTGGGATGATGTGGCTAGTAGCATTGGTGCGGGAGATTTTAGACCAGAATGGCAGGATCGTGGGGCGATCGAGCTAATTCGGAGGGCTGGAGCATTGGATGATGTACTGGCAGGGCGGGTAGAAGAAGCTATTGCCAAAGTCGCTCCTGTATGGGCAAGTTTCCCTCGTTGGTCTGGCGACTCTTATGGAGAATATAGCCAGGCAGTTGTCCCGATGGATGAACTTGTTCAGGAATTCCGCAGACAGCAGCAATATATTGCCACTAGTGCGCGGGGTAGTAGAGTGTCCACTCGCTAATTGCTAATTGCTAATTAGCTAACAGAGCACTTGCCGTCGTTTCCAACTTGAGGTTGGTTCCAAAAGGCTTTGGCTTTGCTCGTTTTGTCGGCGCTGCAAAATTGCCGAAGCTGGATCGCTTAAGTTGGGATCGCGATATGGTATTGACGATCTCGTCTGCAAAATTTCTTGCTCTGCTTGAGGCAGAGGTAAGAAAAATGTGGGTGAAAAGGCAGCGATCGTCCCTGGAGAGCGCCTACCTACTGGTTTTGTGGAGCTAACCTCCAGACCGTTTGTTAGCATTGCGGTGCGCACGGCAGCGGCGCAGGAATAGGTGACGATATAACCATCAGATTTGAGGCAACTAGCGAGTAAAGCCATGAACTCTACAGTCCATAGTTGCGGGCAACGGGGTGGGGAGAATGGATCGAGGAAGATGGCATCAGCCCATCCTGTGGGGATATTTTGAGCAGTTTGGCGGGCATCTCCTATTAGCAACTGCATATTGAGATTGCGGGTTTGTACCTGCCCGATTGTTGCTAATTCTTGTAATTTTTGTACAACTGGTTGCGGCCAGATATCTAGTAGGCCATTGGCGATCGCTTGCTGTGGCACCTGTAAATCATTTTCTAGGGCAATGATTTGCAATTGAGCTGAATTTTTACCTAAATCTTCGATACAAGCGATCGCGGCAGCGGAGTTATAGCCCAGCCCATAGCAGACATCCAGAATATTCACACAGTTCTGCTGTTTGGCTTTGTCACGAATGCGTGTGGGAATGACAAATTTTGATTCTGCTTCCTGCTTGGCCCCGTGGATACTGTGAAAAGCTTCGCCAAAGGTATCGCTAAAAAAAGTTGACGAGCCATCAGCGGTAATCACTGTAGTTAGCTGGTTATCCAAACACATATAGTAATCAGTTTTTATTTGTTTAGGGGTGAAGGGGTGGAAACCCTTTATGGGGGTTTGCCCCCAAACCCCCAATTTACATTTCATCTCAGTTTTTATTTGTTTAGGGGTGAAGGGGTGAAACCCCTTTATGGGGGCAAAGCCCCCAAACTCCCAATTTACATTTCATCTAGGATTGCTCTACACCATAGCAAATCAAAGTTTAGGGATATTTTCGTGCTTACTGAGCGAGAGATTTTGCCAGTAGCTCGTTGACTTCGGCATCGGTTGTTTGTGAGAAATCTTCGTACCAATGGCTGATTGAATGGAGTGACTCAGGTTTTTTTAAACATATCACCTTGTCAACTAATGATAGAAGTTCAATGCAGGTTGACTCTGTCGCTACTGGGACTGCCACAATAACTTCAGCGGACTTGCATTGTCGAATGGCACTAATCGCAGCGCGGATAGTTGCGCCTGTGGCAATACCATCATCGATTAGAATCACTGTGCGATCGCACAAACTGGGGAAGGGTCGCTCTCCTCTATACAGGCGATCTCGTCTGGCTAACTCTTGTTTCTCTGTGGCGATCGCTCGATCGATCTTGTCACGACTGATGTTTAGCTTTTCTACGATGCTGTGATTAATGACTAGAACATCATGCATCGCAATGGCTCCCATTGCTAATTCTTTATGCTCGGGAACGCCGATCTTGCGCACCAGACAAACATCCATAGGGACTTGCAGGGCGATCGCAACTTCAAACGCAACTGGAACGCCACCACGCGGTAGCGCCAATATCGTAACATCGGATCTATTGGCATATATGGCAAGCATAGATGCCAGCATTTGTCCTGCCTCTATGCGATTACGAAATTTTGCGGTCACAACGCTTGCCTCCTTTGCCTGTAACATCAAAATTACCAGCGTTCACCATAGAATAGTGTTCTGTGAAGAATTTTTTGATGGCTTGAAAACCCTCAAAAATACGCCCTACTAGTCCAATCGCTCAGTTGCTGGGATGCCAGCCACAGATTAGATATAGCGATGACCCGATGCGCTGATATAGCAATCAGTTTTTATTTGTTTAGGGGTGAAGGGGTTCCACCCCTTCGTGGGGGCTGCGCCCTCACCCCCCAACTTGCAATTCATATAGGGTTGCTATATTTACTTACAATTCAATTTTATGACTAAACCTACAGGCTGCAAAGACAATCTCACTATTGTTTGGCACCGTCGCGATCTGCGTATAGATGATAACCCTGCTCTTAGTGCTGCGGCCCAAGAGGGAGGCTTAGTTTTTGGCATCTTCATTTTCGATCCAGGTATTCTCAAAAGCATTGAAACTGGCGGCGGCAAGGTGGACTTTATGCTGGGTTGTCTGTATGAGTTGCAGGAAAGCTATCGCCATCTTGGCAGCGAATTGCTCTATTTTCATGGCGAACCTGTTAAAACTTTGCGACATGTCGTAGAAGTATTCCAAGCAGATCGGATATTTTTTAATCGCGATGTGGAACCGAATGCTCTCCAGCGCGACAATGCTGCCCGCGATGCCCTTCAGGAAATTGGGGTGGAACTGAAAGGCTTTATTGATATTGGCTTGCACGATCCAAGTGCGATCGCCACAAAATCTAGCCACGAACCCTACAAAGTCTATACTCCTTTCTGGCGTAATTGGATTAGTCTTGCCAAACCAGATCCCTGCGAACGCCCTGCGCAACTCTCAGGTGCGATCGCCAATTCCAGCAATTACGCACAAGCTTATAATCAATCTGGCGCGGTCGCATTACCCACACTGAGCGAGTTAGGATTTAGTCACAACCAGGCATTACCCACATCAGGGGAGAATGCTGCCCAAGCACTTTTACATAGCTTTTGCGATTCCAATTTGATTCTGCGTTACAAAGAGGGACGCAATTTGCCAGCTCAATCTGGTACTTCTATGCTCAGTTCCCATTTGCGTTTCGGCACGATTGGAATTCGGCGGGTGTGGCAAAGTGCGATCGCCTCACAATCACGCGCTCGCAGTGAGGAAGAATTCATTGGCATTCAGACCTGGCAGCAAGAGTTAGCTTGGCGAGAATTTTATCAACATGTACTGTTTCACTTCCCAGAACTAGCGACCTCAGCCTATCGCCCTCAAATGCAGAGATTTGGATGGGATGACGATCGCGCATATTTTGAAGCTTGGTGCCAAGGGCTTACTGGTTATCCAATCGTTGATGCTGCGATGCGACAACTAAATCAAACTGGTTGGATGCACAACCGCTGCCGCATGATCGTTGCTAGCTTTTTGACGAAGGATTTATTGCTGAATTGGCAGTGGGGAGAGTTATATTTCATGCAGCAACTTGTGGATGGAGATCTAGCGGCTAACAATGGTGGTTGGCAATGGAGTGCCTCTAGCGGTATGGATCCTAAACCATTGCGGATCTTTAATCCCATGACCCAGGCACGCAAGTTTGATTCTGAAGCAGAATATATTTTGCAGTGGTTACCAGAGTTACGAGGTTTGACCATTGCTGAACTGATGAGCGGGAATATCCCCCCGCATCAATGCCAAAAGCGAAATTACCCAACTCCTATAGTCGATCATGCCCAGCAACAAAGGATCTTCAAAGCCCGCTACCAGAGTTGTAAAGGTTGATATCCGCCTAAATCAATCTGGTCAAACACATAAGTCTGCCCCTACAGAATTTGTTGCCGCACCCATTGTCGAAAGTTAGTTTCTGCTTCCACTTCATCACGCAAAGCCACTTCCAGGAACTGATACAAATCTGTTTTGGTGACGATGGGAAAAGTGGCAGAGCGATCGCGCTCTTCATAAGCTCCACCAACCAATTGCAAAATTCGCCAGACGCGACCATTAAACCGCCAAAACTCTGGCACGCCCATACTGGCATAGAGCGTATTTTTGTTCAGGTCAGAATGGGTAATATCAACTTCTACAACCAAATCCGGTGCTGGATCGATATTCAAATTGACTTCACGATCCGCAACCAGTGAGTAATTCTGAATGTAATAGCCATTGTCTGGCTCAGCACTTTTGAGTAGATCCTCTCGATCCAATGTAGTCGATCCCATCGTCTTGAGTTTCATGCCCATTTCTACCACAAGAATCAGGATAAACCGCTCAATCAAGCGGGCGGAGCGTTCGTGTCCTTCTAGGGGCATAGTGATCTCTAATGTTCCATTGTCATAGGTAAAGCGGGCGCGGGTGCGCTCAGTCAGCAAACTGTGAATTTGCTTGAAGGATTGCCAATCAAGATTACGAAAGGTGAGGCGTTTTTCGCCAATGAGCTTGGGTGGAGACTCTAACAACATCACAATACCTGAGGTTGGATAACAGACTAGCCGAACATTTATTTATCATAATACCTGCCCCTGCATCCTGGGTTAGTTGGATAACTTGGATACAGAGGCAGTATATAAATATTTATTTGTAACAAATCACTTCAGCGATCGACTCTAGCCCAGACCTAGCTGCTTCATTTCCTGCTCAAGCTGACCAATTAGTTGGGCATCATTTCTAGATCTGGCAGATTCAATGCGGCGGTTTAGCGATGCGGCCAAACTCGCTTTGTGATTTGCTGCTGCTTCCATTTTTCGATCGAGCTTGATATTCATGGTTAGTTTTCCTTTTTTGATTTAATTATGTTGATTCTAGACTTAATATACACAGATTGGTAGTTTTTGTTACAAATTTTAGAATACTAATAGTGTACCGCTATTACTGGCTAGAATAGGATGCGATCGCCACAAACTCGCCACAAACATAGTTAAAGACTACTTAAACATTCAACTAATGGTGGGGGTACGAGGCAGTAAATCCCATGTGGCAACTTTATCCAGTTCAGTGCCCAGCGCCATACCTATCCTCCTTTAGCAGCTCCTTCACGACGCGGATCTGCTCCACCGACTAGTCCCATATCAGTCGCCATAATTGCCTGGGAGCCGCTAGTTTGTGTGACTATTTCTACCACATGACCTAGCGCTTCTAAACTCGGTTTAAGCTCAACAAAACTAGTATCCTCTTCTAACTCTGTGGAACCGTTGCGATTGCCAAAATTAGGCAGAGAGACAGCTTGCTGAGCGTCTAGTTTCCAATCTAGAACTGCGACTAAAGCCTTTGCGACATAATTGATAATTCGCGGTCCCCCGCCAGAACCAACCACAAAAATGAGCTTACCGTTACGGTCGAACACCAATGTGGGAGCCATCGAACTTCTCGGACGTTTTCTTGGTTCTACACGATTTGCGATCGCCTTACCATCATCCGAAGTGTGTGCAAAAGAGAAATCTGTCAGTTCATTGTTTAGTAAGAAGCCTCGCACCATTAAGCGGGAGCCAAAATTATCTTCAATCGTCGTTGTCATGGATACGGCATTACCGAAGCGATCGACAATTGCGATATGGCTAGTAGAGGGAAATTCTAAGGCATCACCTTTCCCCCAATGAGAGAGTTGAGTTGAAGGGAAAGTCCCTGGCTGGGCTACTGTCATAGCTCGGTTTGGATTAATTAGCTTAGCGCGTTTATCGAGGTATGAGGGATTAATTAATTCATCCACAGGTACGGGAACGAAATCCGCATCGGCGATATACAGTCCGCGATCGGCATGAGCTAGCCGTCCTGCTTCAGAGAATAAATGCACAGTCTCTGTGGAGTTTGGCTTGAACTTGTCTAGTTGGAAATTATCCAGCATCCCTAACATTTGCAGGACAGTGATACCGCCAGAACTAGGTGGCCCCATTCCACAAACTTTATAAACTCGATAAACTCCACACACAGGCGATCGCTCTTTAGCTTGGTATTTTGCTAGATCGTCTATGCTTAGATCGCCTGGTACAGAAGCGCTTTGCACGGTTGCAACGATATCTCTAGCAATTTCACCCTGATAAAAGGCGCTGGCTCCAGAATCGGCAATTTGTTGCAGCACTTCTGCATATGGACGATTGACAAGAATTGTGCCAACGGGCTTGGGATTACTATCCGATTGATAAAAATATTTCCTGGATGCTTCTTGTATGCGTAGATACTTGTCCTGACTTGCGAGAAGATGCAAACGTGGTGAGATAGGAAAGCCTGTTTGCGCGAGTTGGATGGCTGGTTGAAACAGTTGCCGCCAGGGTAGCTTACCATATGCCTGATGAGCCATTTCCAGCATCCGGACTGTACCAGGCACACCTACAGATTTCCCTCCCACAACCGCATCATAGAACATTAATGGCTTGCCATTCTCATCTAAAAAGCGATTGGGTTTCGCCGCCGCAGGCGCAGTTTCTCGACCATCGTAGGTGTGAATCTGTTTACTTTTGGCATCAAAATAAACCAGAAAACCGCCACCGCCAATACCTGAGGCATGGGGTTCAACTAAACCCAGCACAAATTGTACTGCGATCGCGGCGTCAATGGCATTCCCTCCGCGTTTGAGAATATCGCTACCCACTGATGCCGCGATCGGGTTGGCTGCCACTACCATGTACTTCTTAGTATGAACCGCTTTGCGTTCGATGCGATCGCTGCCAGCCTCATTCTCAACCTGAGCATGACCTATCCCTAAAGGCAAGAGTGCAGTGAGGGTCATGACTAATATCAGAAAAAATTTTAGAAATCGTCGCAAAAACATAAGTGACCTCCTGACTCTATTACTGCTCCTCTATATTTGCCGATCACTTTATTTGGTGTGGTTGCGATCGCAGAGGGATTGTAATTCTCCGTTAGAAATGCTTTGCAACAGCAAACGTATTTGACACCGCGATAAATTAGCTGTATTGATTCTTGCAAGAATGGATTGACTTCGATAGCTTTAACATCCATAGATGAGTACATATTTCTCCTTATTCTTTTGGTAATAGAACCGTCTGTTTTAGCAGTGGTACGATCGCAGGTACGCGCATCCGATAGTTCTCATAGGCTTCTCCGTGGACATCGATTAGATCCCTCTCCTCAAATCGAATAGCTATAAGGATGTAGGCTGTCGTAAGTACGGCAAAGACCAGATGAGCTGCAGTCATCGTCGGTGTCGCCCAGAAGGCCAACAACCAACCCAGATAGAGTGGGTGCCGCACATATTGATAAGGTCCTGGTGTATTGAACTGGATTGGAGTGTAGGCTCTGCCTCGTGAGTAAAGGTAGACCTGCCTCAAGCCAAATAAGTCGAAGTGGTCGATCGCAAAAGTGCTGCCTAACACAATCAGCCACCCAATCCCAAATATGGCTTCCAGAAACAGGCGACCCATTGGGTTATCTACTTCCCAGATAATGCCGCCCATTGGTTGCCATTGCCAGAAGAGCAACAACAGAGCTAAACTTGAAGCCAGCACATAGGTACTGCGTTCGGTCGGCTCTGGCACAATTCGCGTCCACACCTTTTTGAACGCTGGCCGCGCCATCAGGCTATGTTGGAACGCGAAGAATCCAAGCAGTATGGCGTTGATCAGTAAGGCGTTGACAATCGATCCTTCCGCACCTGAATCCATGCTCTTGGGAACTACCAGGTTGCCAACGAAGCCGATCGCGTACACAAAAGTTACTAGGAAGATCGAGTATGCGACTACACCGTAAATAAAGGCAATGATTCTGCCCATGGTTATATTCTCCTATTTTGAAATATGAAATTTTGAATAATTAATCCTGATGCATTGCCCATTCTATTCTCATTCAATAAATAGAATCTCTTCTACCATCCAAAGGGCTTGCAACTCACCCAATGAAATTCCGTACCTGATTCTCAAGTCCTCAATAGTCCAGTTTTTATAAGCATCAAAATTTTCTTTGTATATATTTCTATACTTCACCTGCTTACCGTACATGAAGCCTAAATCAAATACTTGCAAGTGAGATAAAGTAAACTTGAAAGGATTTGGATATACAAATCTTGAAAAGGTTTTGATAATAGTAATGTGATGAGGTTTTACCTTATCACTATTGCCCATTGTAAAACCAATGACGAATGCTTCATCATAAGCTGATACTCCACGATTCAATAGCAAATGAATGCAATCATGTCCATAAAGATCTAGGCTGCCAGGGAGCGAAATAGGACTTTCTGGACTTTCAAGTAACCAAATCCATATGGGAAGATCGGCATCTTTATCGATCGCAAATTGCTCGCAAGCTTCTTTTAGATGCAGTTCCCCAATATCCATTTTAGGTGTGATTTCCCGGAAGTCAAACTGTTTCGGTAAATCCTTATCTAAATTTAGCAATTTTTTCATATAACTTTAGACTTCAATAAACTAAAAGAAAAAGCAGGAAATTATGACGCACGATCTTTACAGCACCAATATATTTGATGTCGCCATATATTTTTATTGAGCCTATTAACTGATTTTTGTGGATATACCTAACTCAATGCAGGTATTAGAGATCTTAAACTGTAAAGATTACGGGCAAGTATCGAAAAATAATAGAGATTTGTTTAGACAGGTAGGCAAGTTCACATTTAATATCATTATCCAAAACTCTAAATTCTATAGTGTCTCATATCACTATAAATCTGTGCGTTAAATCACTTATTCGATTTTGAACCCAAGATAGGCAAAGCTGGTGTAGCTGGGGAGCCTGCCTTCAAGTGGATAAACATGAACGTCTCTCAGTCCCACCCAATCCATCCACTTTCTGACTCGATTGGGGGCATAGGCAACATATCGCCAGCGCATTTGCATGAATGTCGTCCAGATGGCAGGTTGGCTTACGAGGAGCAGCAGAGGCGCGCCAGGACGCAACACTCGCATCATCTCATGCAACGCCACCAGGGGATTGGGTAAATACTCCAACACATGTGCGCCCATGACTAGATCAAATGTAGCATCGTGAAAACCCAAAGCACAGGCATCTCGTTGGGTAAGGGTGCTATCGAGCCCAATCTGGTTAAGCACCTGGCGCGATTGACGCAACATCTCGCTGGAGATATCGACACCATGCAAATGAAGGCGTGCACTACAGCTTTGTGCTAGCGACAAGCTCAAACTACCTGTCCCAATACCAACATCCAGAACATGTGCATGTGTCGGTAATCGATCTAAAACGTTCTCTGTTTGCAACCGTTTGAAAAGTGCTGTATAAGCATGAAGATAGCCCAAACGCTCAATCGTGCGATGCCAATGTGCTGCGCCGGTATCATACATTTGGAGCAACTCAACTGGTGAGGGGGGAATGCGTTCCAGCGTCATCCGCCATGTGCCAATCGTCATTTCCATTTTTACCTCCTTTGGTTATATTTCAATCCTTCTCTGTAATTAGCGCCTGCTCAATCTTCTCCAACATGGCAACAAGTTGGTCGATTTCTATCGGCGAAAATCCTGCAAAGATGCGTTTGCGCTCAGCAAGAATCCGTGGTTGTATGTTCTCGACCTGGGTTCGGCCAGAGCTTGTTAGCGAGACTAGATGCCGCCGCCGATCTTCAATATCGGCATCCCTTTGCACCCAGCCGCGCTTTTCCAATTGATCCACCATACGTGTGATGTTGGGGTGATCGTTGAGCGTTTTATCCGCCAGTTCACTCTGTGCAAGTCCAGGGTTGTCATAGAGTCTTACCAGAATCAACCATTGCTCCATGCTCAGATCCAGCCCATCCTGCTGAAGCATCTGGTTGAGATGCACCCGCAGTAATCGGGCTAAGCGCTGAATCTTATAGGCGATTGCCTTATCGAGGTTGATCGTGGTTTCAATGCGATCTCTCGTCATTCTATCCTTATCAAAAATAATACTTGCCTAGGCAATAGTTGCTTAGGCAAGTATATTGTTTTTTTTGTGTATTGTCAAACTCCTTTCTTGCCAGAACGCATTCATTGTCAGACGGTCTCAGCTACATTCGCGATGTAGCGTATGAATTGTGGCGACAATTTACTTAAAAACTTTGCGAGCGAGTCACTCTACTTGCGATCGCCTGCCGCTCACAACATCTTTAGCCAAGGATTAAATCTTGATAGATATTAAATCCACTATTGATGGGCACGGTTGCAAACTTTATGGGAGCTAAAAAATCAGAAGGATTCTGATCGAAGGAAAGTGCCCCAGTGCTTGTGTTGTAGCTAAACTGAGTGATTAAATCTCCAAACCTTACCGCGACTATATCACCCTCCTCCGCAAAGTTAACATCTATAAGGGTGTCAACCCCATTAGAGAGCTCGTTGTTGGAAAATATAAACCGATCGTCTCCATCGCCGCCACCGAGGGTATCATTGCCAAATCCACCGTACAGGCTATCATTGCCAAATCCACCAACAAGGAAGTCATTACCTAAGCCGCCAAGTAAGACATCCTCGCTGCTGCCACCATAGAGAGAATCGTTGCCATCGTCAGCAACAAGAATATCATTGCCATTGCCACCAAAG
>JANMRU010000026.1:0-50799 GCA_031388585.1 Pseudanabaena sp. SOY_30_concoct_251
CGCACCACCCATGACTTCTGCCCAAGGCTTTGGTCCATACTCTCCTTGCCCAAACAAATCCTTTACAGTGTTAGTAAAGAACTCACCTGTTCTTCCTGCTTTGTACACTATGTACACAGACCACTACGGAATTGAACCGGGTGTAGCAGACTTGTCAATGACTAATATTCAGTCAACTCTTGACAGAGGTTTACTAGACAGACTGGCTTTTGAGATTAACGGAGCTAACGTACGCATTGGTGAAAAGGCGGGTACAGGTGAGTTCTTTACTAACACTGTAAAGGATTTGTTTGGGCAAGGAGAGTATGGACCAAAGCCTTGGGCAGAAGTCATGGGTGGTGCGTCTTACAGCATCTTGAAGAGTGCTGGTGAAACTGGTTTAAATGTTCTTAAATACACTGTTGCTGAAAGTGGCAGTGACATGGGGATGGATGGACTAGCAGGAGAAGAGTTCCTTAAGCTGGCTCAAGAAATCTCTACGTTTAACAATGTAACTAAATCAGTTATGGCTGCTAACTACGGTATCTACAGGTCAAAGAATGGTACAGAGTATCCTGACATCCCTAAGACAGATGCTTTTTACATCGCTCTTGGATACAGACCACAAGAGATTAACACTCTTGGTCACATGATGAGATACACAAAAGACAGAAAAGAAGCTATTAAAGATGCTTCAAGTCAGTTAAAGAAGTGGCGTCAACAGTCTTTTAATAACCCTGATGAATTGGAACCTAACATGAGAAAGGCTAACGCCCTTATAAGGTTGCTTCCACCAGACATTAGAAGAGAAGCCATTAAGCAAGCTAATCGAGGAGAAGACAGTCAAAGTTTATTTGAAAGTATCTCTAAGAATTACCACGAAGAAAAGTTAGAATCAGAGGCAATAAATAATATGGAAGAACAGGAATAAGCGTATGGCAAGTCTAACTGACCAACTAAGCACAGACATGGCTACCAAGCCAGTCAGACAGGCTCCAAGTCCTTCTACGGGTTTGGCTACAGCTCTTAATGCCATCAGTAAAGGTATTGACGTTGTAGACACTTCTTTGAGGCAAAGTAAGCAAAATAAGCGCCAAGCTGCTGAGGATGAGTACAGGAGACAGGAAAGAGAGAAAGAGGCTACTAAAGACCTTATTCCCGGACTAGTTGTAAAGGAATACAACAGGGCTGTAAGTATGACAGGCGACCAGCTAGTTGCTGATGACAGTACGACTACTGTTCCTACTGGAACTTTGTCTGGTAACGTATTCGGTAATCTTTCTAACAACCCGTTAGTAGGACAAGCTGCTACAGACACAAGCAGAGCTGTCAAAGACCTTGGCAACATGCAAACTGCTGTCAACCAAAGACGTATTCCCGGTATCAGTCTTAAGTCTGCTGTCAACAAAACTATGCTAGAGCTTATGGCTAAGTACCCTGCTCAAGGTGCAACTATTCTTGCCACCCTTAAGAACGCAGGTATTGATTCTTTCTTGTATCAAGAAGGCATAGACGCTCAAGACGAACACGACAACAGAAGAGAAACAAGTCAGAAATATCGTGATGATATGCTTCGTAAAGGTATGGAGACTCTTACTCCTGAACTTGCTGCTGAATCTTCGGAAGATGAAATTATTGCTTTTGGTATAAAAGCCACTAACACTGAATACAATCTTGAAATTCTTGGTAAGCAAGCTGAAATAAACTCTAAGGCTCAAAACATATCTGACTCTCAAAGAAAAATTGACCAAGAAGATAACGACCTTAGGATTAACAGGGAAATTGTTACGGATGCGTACAACGTGTTTGCTCCCGTTAAGAACTCTTTGAACAAAGCTATTCAGTCTATTGAAAGAGACATTCCTCTTGCAGGTCAGCAAAAAGCTTTTGAACAGCTTGGCCCTAGGTTTAACCAGTTGGCAGAGCAGTACAAAGAGCGTCAACTTGCTATTGCTATTAACAGTGGCCTAAGTCTTGAAAAGCAAGCCACTCTAAGAGCGTCTCTTGACGGTGTTATTGATGGTGTCAAAGACTTGTGGAGCGGAGATTTCTCTGTTGCTAAGTCTAATCAAAAGGCTTTAGAAGCTGTTACAACTACTCTTGACCTTCAAACAGCAGAAGCAATGCCTGTTTACTTTGCTCTTAAGAAGATGGGTATGAATCCTGCTGAAATGCTTGGAGGAATGTCTTCTCTTAACCCTAAGCTTGCAAAGGAACTAAGACAAGAAGCTCTTGGATTTACAGGAGATTTTGGTAAGCCTACTGCTGCCGTAAGACTCGCTAACTTTGTAGCTCTACTTAAAGGTGAGAAACTAATCGAAGACATTGACCCTGAGGAAGCTAAAGAGCAAATGCCAAGTCTGTTTAAAGCTTCTGAGAAATTTACTAAAGGCTACGTAAGAGGCTCTGGTATCAGTGCAGATACGATGCTTAACACAGTTGGGCAGATAGTTAGTGCTACTCGTACGATTACTCCCGGCAGTGCTAGTTCTTCTAGTATTCTTTATGCGACTTACGGAGTTGGAGCTGTCAGTGTAAGAAACGCTTTGAAACAAGCTGTTAAAGACCCCGAAAGCAATGACATGGCAGAAGCTATGGTTACCGGTGTAAGGGCCGGTAGTGCTCAAGTTCTTCTTGCTATGCAGCAGCCTAAAGTTCTTACTCAGTTTGATACAAGATTTCACAAACTGGCTATCGACAGAGGAACGGGCAGAGCTTACGTTTTGAAGACAGGAGCAAAAGCAAGAGCTGTTTCTGGTGGAATAGGAGACTATGCAGAATCTAGAGGAGGAGAAGGGGGAGGCACTACTCGTTATGAAACTGTTCCTAACAAACCTCCTAAGATGCTTCAAACTTGGATTGATGCGTACAACACAAATGTAGACAACATTTCACAGATGAACGCTATTGACCCTAACGGAGTCAAAGGTGCTACACCTCTTGAAATGGCCAAATACGCAAGTCTTGGAGTTGTGCCTAAAGCTCTTCAACAACAGAAACAAAAAGAAAGAAACCCACAAGCCGAGATTGATAAAATCTTTAAAGGCGTGGAAGATGCACTAGAAGGAGTTACGGACATTAACACACCTATAGAAAGCTCTGGAGGTAATTCTAGAGGGGAGCGTAACAACAATCCCGGTAACATAGAAAGTGGCCCCTACACTAAGAGCCAGCCCGGATACGTAGGTTCAGACGGAAGGTTTGCTATCTTTGATACCCCAGAGAACGGTAGAAAAGCCCAAGAGAATCTTCTAGTTAAATCTTACTTAGCCAAAGGCCACAACACTCCTAAGAAAGTTATTTGGAGATATGGTAACGACCCCGGAGCAGGAGACGACAAGAACGTACAGAACTACGTAGCTTACGTATCTAAGAAACTTGGTCTTGGGCCAGATGACATTATTCCAAGGAGTAAGGTCGGAGAGTTGGCTAAGTACATGAGAGAATTTGAAACAGGAAACAGGTCATAATGGACAACATTAAAAAAGAAATCAAAACCTACATCAAGAATGGTGTCTACCACCCTAATGAAATCTTTAACAGGATTTACCCTACGGTGAGTATACACGCCAGTAGACTAAGAGAGCTAATCTCTACTGTAAAGAATGGATACTAAAATGTCTCATCTTTCACCTAACTTTACTCTAACAGAGTTTATTAAGTCTCAAACAGCTACTAGGAAAGGTATCTCAAACAAGCCTACAGCCGTACACCAACTGGCTATGGTGGAGTTGTGTAACCACATTCTAGAGCCTATCAGGGCACACTTCAACAAACCAGTAATCCTTAACAGTGGATACAGGTCTAAGGCTCTTAACGCTGCTGTAGGGGGTTCTGACACTTCTCAACACTCACTAGGACAGGCTGCTGACATTGAGGTCTTAGGAGTCTCTAACAGAGAGCTTGCTAAGTGGATTCAATCGAACCTTCCGTTTGACCAGTTGATACTAGAAGGCGCTAAAAGGAATGACCCTAAAGCCGGTTGGGTTCACGTAAGCTATGGGCCAAGAAACAGGAGAAGTGTTCTAACCGCAACCTTCCCCGGTCCTAAATACACACAAGGAATACAGTAAAATGCCTATGAACAAGAACACTAAAAAGCTTGGTCCTGATGACGGCTTTGGTCAAAGCGTCGTTAGAGAACAAACTAGGAAGCTAAAACAAGCTAAAGAAGGTCGAGAACTTTATCAAAGAGAATCTAAAAAATGGTATCGTAAAGCAAGAACAGAAGGCTTGGGTAACTAAAATGTTTAATCTAGGCACTTCTGAGGGGCGTAAGGCGTCTGCTTTTGCAGCTCTTCTTGGTGCCTGTATTATATTTACTATATTTGCTGCTGTAGGTGTCTACTTGGTGTCAGGTATTGCTAAGTACAGTTACTACCTAGCTCTTGCAGCTCACGCTCAAATAATGATTGGCTTGACAGCCTTCACTGCTTTGTTTGTTAGACGTACGATTAAGATAGGCAGAGACGGAGTAGACTTTAGCAATGCCGCTGACAGTGCCGAGAAAGTGGCGGACGCCGCTGTTGAGAAGGCAGAGGAAATAAAGGAAGAAATTAACAATGTTTAACACTATATTGGGGGCTGTGACTGGAAACATTTGGAGAGCAGTTGCAATAGTTGCTCTAATCTTTGCCGGTGTCCAGACTGTAAGAGTACATTTCAAGGATGTACAAATAGAAGCGGAGCAAACAGCTCACGCTAAGACAAAGATTACGTACAGGGAAGCTCAAGTTAAAGCTCAGGAGCTAGAGCGTAAAAGAATTGATTCAGTAGTAAAACAACAGGAGACTATCAATGAGAATCGTGCAGTTAAGTACAATGAGCGCATCACTGCTCTTGACGCTAGGGTTGCTCAGCTCTTGCGCCGGAGAGAAGAAACTAGAGGTAAGACCAACCTACAGTCAGTGTCCTCCATTCCCGACACCTCCAGCGGAACTTATGCAGAAACCGGAGAAGACGGATTTCCTACCCTCAGCTTAGAGGATAGGGTAATAGCTACCGAAACGGCAATACGCCTAGAGGAGCTTCAAACGTGGGTTAAGGAGCAAGTAGCCATCGACCCTAATAAACTAAAGAAGGAAGAATGAACCATGAGTAAGCAAGAATTTAGAATTGCAGGTAAAGGCGACCACTTTACTAATAAAAAGACTGATGAAGAAGTTGTAGTTTTTGTTGTAGAACGAAATGAAATTGGCTATGCCCCTATTGGGAAAAGCTCAGAGTTTCGTGTATCGCACCAAGACTTCCTTGACCAGTTCGAGTATAAAGCCCCTGAAAAGGCTCCCGCTCCGGCCAAGGAATAATCTTTTCTTACCAGTTACCTAACCAGAAAGCTTTTTGAGCGTCTCGGTTAGCGAACTCAAACAACAATCTAAAACTACCGGAGGTGCTGCTCTTTTCCAAGGGTGGCACCTCTCCTATTGTAAGACTGACATACACGCCGTTGTGTGACTTGTTGAACTTGTCAACCTTGTCTGCAATCTCGTCTACTTGTTCTTGACTGTCAGACGTAAGGCCGACTTGGGTTATAGTTTTACCGTCCATATTTTAAGTCGCTCATAGAAAGTATAAGGGCTATAACAGCACAAGTAAGCCCCGCCCCTATAAAAAATGCTGCAAGTATTTGATTATCCACGCTTGGTTTGCCTTATAGCTTTAGTCATCATTGAGTTGGATTTACGACCCCCTAGTGAGCCAAAGACTTCGACGTTTCCATCTTCATCTTCACCTACTACTACAAGGTTTACAAATCCTTTACGGAAAGCACCCCAAAGAATCTTGTTGGGGCTAATCCAGGTGTCTTCATTTTCTGTAATCTTAACCATCTTTAACATCTCCTATGGACACAATCTCACAAACCCCACCTGTACAGGCAAGCTCTTGGGAGCCGGTGGTTGTATCCTCTTGTTCAAAGTCCTGTAAGGCACTCCAATCGATACCTTTTGGCATTTTCTTGAGAGCAGTCTCGTATTCTTCTTGTGAACACTCGGTGTAAGGGGCTTGTCTGTAAGTCCCGTTGTCGTACGGGAGAAAGCTGATACCTGACATAGTATCAAAGTTTTCATAAACCCAAGACCCGACAGCCATCCACTCATCTTCTTTAACAGAGATAGTGACTGATGGTTTGTGCTCACACCATTCATCTTGTATTAACTTCCAGACTTCGAGGGCTTCGATTGCCGTTTGGTCGTGGCGGGTTTTTGCACCCTTGGGACTCTTGACGGGGAACGCGAAGACCGTTGTGGACTCTTCTTTTCCAAAGGCAGGTTCCCAAGGAACTCCTTGGTCTTTGAGAAATACTGTGAGAGGGTCTTTGTTATCAGCCCGAACAGTTCGTATATAATAAGGACTGTGACGAGTATGTAGACCGCTGGCAGAGTTAACAAGCTGCGACACAGTGCCAGAAGGTTTGACACAGGTTGTCGCTGTACTAACAGAGATACCAAGTCTCTCAGCCCAATCTCTATTTGTTTGTATGACCACTTCTCGAATTTCATTTAAATTTTCCTTTGTCAGTATTTTTAGGTTATCCATTACACCTGTAAGACTTACTCCGAGGAGTCGCTCTTCTTCACAGTTGTCTCTCCAGATTTTTCTGAGGTACTTGAAGTTTGTGAATGTCGATTGTATTGTTCCAAGGATTGAAGCGATTCTAGCTTTTCTTTTAAGGGACTCAAGAGTGTCGTCAGCTCTAACAACAATTTCTGTAAGGTTACAAAATTGAAAGGGTCTGAGTATAATCTCTGAACACGGATTAGTTCCAAACTCAAAGGACGGGTCGCGTCTTCCATTTCTTGCAGCAATTCTCTGACACGCATATCTACTGAAAAATCCGGGTTCACCACTTTTTGAGTCATATAATTCTTTCCATTTCTTCATAAAGAAGCCTACGTCAGGCTTTCTGTTTTCATACACTGCGCTGTTATTAGCCAATGCTCTGTAACCTGTGGCTTCCCACCACGCCCCACTCTTAGCTGTTCCCATACGCTCGTCAGTACAGTCAAACAAACTAATCATAGCAGAGCGTCTTACTCCACCAACCACTACAATGTCAGCAACCATACACATAAGGTCGTGACACTCGATAGAAGTTAGCTTGCGTCCTCTGGCATTTTGAAAGAGATTACAAGAGAACCGGAAGAGGTCTTCAAGAGGTTCAGGACCAGAGGCTCTGCCTCCAAAGGTCTTAAGTCTTGCTCCCGCAGGTCGTACTGCTGATACATCCCACTTGGGGGTTTGACCAGAATACAGCAAACTGATAAGTTCCCGAAACGCTTTACACCACCCCTCTTTACTATCTCCGACCCGGATGGTAGTGTCAGTGTCTTCAAACTCTTCCGCAATTTTAGGGAGTTGGTCAACGTACTTAGTCTCCACGCTGTATCCGACACCAGTACCATTCATTAGAATGTACATGGTTTCATCGAAAGCTCTTGGGTTATCTACAGTCAGGTACGCACAGTTGTAAGCAGGTACGTTACATCGGTCAAGAGCAGGGCCAGCCGACATAAGGGCGCGCATGGATGGCATGACTTCGAGATGATAGATTGCATCAAACAAAGGTTTTAAATCTTCTACGTCAAGGCTTTCGTGTACATCTGCATAGTAGTTTACTAGGCGAGTAACTGTCTCGTCCCACACTTCTCTGCGTTTCTCTTTGTCAAGCCACTTAGCGTATCTAGAGGTGTAGATAAACTGTTCGTAATCTGTTGGGAAAGGGTTGCTATTGCTCGTCATTAAAATCCTCTAGTTTTGGTGGTTGTTTGTTTTTTAGTTTAATTACACGCGGTTTGTACTTAGGTGTTCTAAGGTCACGAGCGATGTGGTTATGCCGCCTTTGCTTGCGGCGCTCTTTGTCCTCGAAGCGGTTCATTCCCTTGCCGCTCATTAGTCAGTTCCTTATATCTAGCAAGAAACATTCTTTTAGCCATTAAAGGTGACATTCCTGCTGGTGTAACCTTACGACTTGCTCTTAGGTCTTGATGCCAAAGCTTATCTGCACCGGGTGCCACAGTAGCTCTTTCAGCCCAGTAGAGTTGTTTGTCTGCTCTGTGTATTTCTTCTGGAAATGGGTACACAAGTCCGAACGCCACTGCCAAAGCACTTTGCACATCTTCTTCAATCTTTCTGTAGTCAGGAAGCAAGCGTTTAAGAGGAGAACTTACATCTCCTACGTACGCTTCACTAGCATCATGCAACAAACCTTCTAGGGCGTATTTAGGAGGACAAGCCCTGCTAACAAGTACGCAGTGTTCTGCTACGCTATAAAAACGGTCAACGTGACCAGTGTAGCGACATATGTTTGAAAGAGCGTTTGCAATAACTTCAATGTTGAACTCCATTTCATGTGGACGGAGGAGGTCAAAGAACTCTCCCCCTGTCACACCAATACAAGACTCAGTTTGTTTTACTTTGTTCATTTTTTTCTTTTTCTCTCAAATAAAGTTCTAGTCTTGCAAGGGCACCCCACGCGAAGTGTGCGTCGTGGAGCAAACCACTGTCTTTATCGTACCGTCCCTCAGTGGCTTTGTATAGTTCGTGGCGATACATCGCGTTGGAGTAACGGTTGTATCCGTCGTCAACTCCTTCCCATCCCTTCCAAGCATATTTGGAAGCGCCAAAAGAACTAATGTCAGCAACAGCACTAATAGCCCTAGGGAAATAATCCAGAACACCTTGGTAGATTGGGGATTTGCCTCCGTCGTATTTGATAGCTCCTCCCTGAATCTTTTCAGCCTTGTCATTCGTGAACTCACGACCCGCTGCCGCTACTACCCCACCGGCTGACTGCATCTTTGAGAGTGTCTTTGTAGTGTTCATCAGGTCGTTCAACACCTTTACGTGCATTAATTTTCTCCATAGTCTTGTTGTGAAACTCTTCTGCGCCTTCACCAAGCCAGAAGTAGTAGTCAGTAATAGCAGGGATTTCCCCGTTCTCTAGTTGTTCTTTTACTTTAGTATTCAACTTCTTGTTCCTCTTCGTCCAATTTAAGACCAGCAAACTCTACTACGTCTTCTATGGCTTCTTCTATTTGTTCTTCAAAAGCTTCTACAAAGTCTTCCATCTTAATCATAAGGAAGTCACATAACTCGAAAGCTTCAAAGCGGTCAATCAATGTCTGTTTAAACTCTTTGTCTAGTGCCACTTGTTATGTAACCTTCTCTCTTGTTCCGTCAGACCAGCTACCACAAGAGGTACACTGTAGACGTTGAATTTTAAATGTTTTTGTACGCCTGTAGCCTCTTGACTGTACTTGTTGACTACCACAAGCACCACACGCTTTGGATTTAGTCAATCCCATGTGTGGATGGTTCCTGATGAAAGGTCTTACTTTCTTGTAAAGAGCTTCTGTAAGAATTACGTCTTGCAGACAGTATCGTTGCATACGAATTTCAGCTTTAGGGTCTCCAGCCATAACCAAAGACCACAAACGGAAACCTTCGTGTTTAACCTTGTCACCTAATCCTAACAAAGGTCCAATAAAACCAAGCCTGTTCATGTCAAACCCAAACTTACGTACTGTCTTGATAAGGTCAATACTAGTTACGGGGGCGACCGGATTGATACCATTTAGGATGAACTCTCCGTTAATCTTAGGGAGGTCGAACTTGTCTCCATTGTACGTTACTACTGCGTCAGCCTCTTCAAGCAGCTTGTGGATACCTACAAGCATTTCTTTGTGGCCGTGCGTCCAATCAGAAAGGAAAATCTTTTCTCTTTCTCCAACCCACTTAGCCCCGATACAAAGTGTACCGCCGGGACTAACAAGCATCTCTGGACTGATATTAACGTCCCACATCTTCCATACGTAGGCTAGTGCGGGTTTAGTTTCAATGTCTAGGACAAGTATTCTTGGTTTTTGTTTAACCATAAAATCTATGTTTTCCAATAATGTAAAGGACTTTGCGCTTGAACATAACCGCTAGGTTTGTAAAGAACAAAGCACCTTTCACGTTGTTTTTATGTTTACCTTCCAAGACTTCTCTTGCAAGCTTTTCTTTAGCCAGTGTCATGGGTTTTTTATTTAACCAACTAAACTGACCTCTTTGTTTAACAACTCCACATACCGTCTTAGGAAACTTGTTGGAGTTTACTCTGTTTAACACCACTTGTGCTACCGCGATTTGTCCTTCTAAGGGTTCGCCTTTGGCTTCGTGATGTATAACTGAACTTAAGCATAACAGGGCTGCCGCCGTAATCTCAATAAGCTCTTACAGTTTGTTGCCTAGCAAAGTGCCAAGAAAGACTGCTAGAAATGTGAAAAAATAAACTTCCATGTTTAATAAATCCTTTGATATAAGTCAATGTAAACGCCTATCCAAAATATGATTGCAATAGGCCCGAGGTATCTGAGTAATTTACTTACTTCTTTTTCCTTTCACTCCACCACTTAATAGGTATCATCCCGTCAGCGTATGGAAATCCGTATTTCTCACACCATCCTCCGTAGGTGAGTTTACTTCTTTTGTGTAGTTTGTTACGGCTGTTCATAAAGACAAACCTAATATCAAGATGCGGGTTTTCTTTTTTAACAGCTCTCATTTTAACTTGAGCGCGAGGGTCAAAGTATCCTTTTAATTCCACGATTATACCGTTGGGTAGGATTACGTCAGGTATATAATTGTGGACTGTCTTGTAGGATATTTTTAGTGTCTCGTACTCGGCGGTTAGGCCATTTCGCTCGATAGTGGCAAACACGTCTCGCTCGAATTGACTTTTGAAATTAGGTAACTCCTTCTTCGTTTTCAACTTTCACCTGCCCCCTTGCTTCTGGGACGTCAGGGGTTTTAGCCACAACAGTGAGAAATCTTGGCCCATTCGAGTAGAGGAAAGTTCGGAGGTTTGGCCAGCAACGAGCTTTATGACCGCAGTACCCGCAATTTGTTCCAAGCTTACGATTTCCGCTCTTGCCATCTTCCACATCTTCGTAGCATCTTTCTGGTGGCTCAGGTTTTTGAACCATCTCTTGCAAATACTCAATGCGCTTGATTGGCTCAAAAGCTTTAGTGATAGAAGCTCCAACACCGAGTATACAAATGTCTCCGTGTACTTTGTCGAAAGCAAGAAACGCACCTCCTCTACCGGGGGTGAGTACTTCGGAATAACCACTGATTTGTGGGATGTAACCAAATGGGTCATTTTCAAATAAGCTTCCGTCTTTGAACTTTTTGTAAGAGTATGGAGACGCGCTCTTAACATCCACCACCACACCGTCAATGATAGCGTCAATGTGTCCCAAAACGCCGTTAACTTCGATTTCGTCTTGTTCATTTGTTACCTCATGTCCGGCTTCCTTGCAGAGAAAGAGTATAAGCTGCTCAATAATGTCACCGTAAAGAAACTTAAAATAAGTTTTTGCGGTAAGCTCTTCTTTTTCAAAGCCTTGAGCGTCATACCAAAGCTGTCTGTCGCCTTTACCAAGAGAGGAGAAGCGTATAGCGTCACCCAATCCATCTCGTTGGGATAGACGGACCTTAAGGAGGTCTTTAAGATTGTTGCAGAAGTCGTCAAGATTTTGTTCATTTGGCTCGTGGCCTACCTTAGGGTCAAAAAGGGAATAGATGTCTTCTACTAGAGTGTTAAGCTCTTTCGGGTTCGGGGACGTCTTCATTTTCATTATTGCTTTCAACAGGGTCCGTGTTTTCAATTAGCAACACAGACATATAATCTTTATCAATTTCATTACGCTCAGTGATTAGAAACTCTTTTGTAGGGTAGGCTTCTTCGTCTTGCATGAAGTTATCTACAAGTTGTTCTGCTGCTTCTGGAGAAGCTGCTTCAACACCTAACTGTACAAGCTCGTTGTAAGTGATGTTTCGTACAAGGTTAAAATAATAGGTTTTCACTTAGTATTCCTCAATTAGGTGTGAGGCTTCCACTCACCGCCGGTTCTCTAGAATTGCCGTCTGCGAATCCTTACCTCATCGCGGGTTCGCCTATATTGACTTAACTGTAAACAGCCGTCGTCGCAAGGCATCCTCTTTTAGATAGGGATTTCGTCATCCAAATCTTCGTTCATAATGTCACCAACAGTTTCGTGTTGAACTGCTGGACGTTCAGCTCTAGAAGGCTGCTTGAACTGTTCGTCTTCACCAGTAAGCTCTGGGAAGTCATCATCTTCGTAAGGAACGTGCTCAAGGACTCTTACCTTCTGGAGATAGACACCAAGCTCTTTACCAGCTCCGTAGTCTACAACCTGTGCCTTAACGTCTACAAGCGAACCGTTACCAATCTTGACTTCGGGGTTCCAAGGCTTGCCTGACGCATCAATAACCTCAGGAGACTTACGAGTCTTAGTTTCACCCGTGATGTTGTCCTTGTAAGTTGTGCCCTGCTTGAAGCGAATGTAAGTACCAAACGCATCGCTGTCTTTCAGCTTCTTCTTACTGATTTCGCTAGAGGCTTGAGCAACACCAGCTTCATCAAGAGCTAGGTCAATCGTCCACTCGTGTCCGTCCTTGTTGTAGTTAGGAACGGCATTGAAAATCTTAGGGTACATGGCTCTGCCACGAATGAATACAGTCTTTTTCTCTGACATACTTTTTACTATCTTTCTGTGTTAACAAAAGTAAGAAACCCTTACCTTGTTCTAGTATTATACACAACTTTGACCCATTTGTCAAGCATTTTCTTTCCATATTCTTGTGTATTTTAAAGCAAGCTCTATCTCCTTTTCTGGGTAACCGTGGTGAAGATAAAATTCTTCAAGAGTTCCGTCCTTTTCTTTGTTGTAAGCCTTTGGAAAACCATACTTCCATCCGCTTGGCGGGTCTACCATAGTCAGTGCGTCTCTGCCCATGTCTTTCCTTTCTTTGCATCACATTCGATAGGAATGTTGTAATTAAACATCTCACCAGCAGTTTTAAATGCCCACGAGCAGATGTCAATAAACTCATCTACGTGTTCATTAAGAACGTCACACTGCCACTCATCGTGAATGTCACCACACCACAGTACGTCAAGCTTGCGTTTGATTATCTCTTGGTCTACAAGTATCTTGGCTTGCTTCATGATGCGGCTCTCGTCACCTTGTAGAAGGTATCCAAGAAGTATGTGGTCACTTCCTACGAGAAGGGGAGTTCCGTCGATAAGTTTAATCCTACCACTTCTCTTTCTCTCTCTCTTAAGGCGTTCGAGTAACGCCCCAAGACCGGGAAAGTTGCTGATAAATCTTTCTTTAGTTTTCTTGCCATCTCGCGTCGTTCCTTTAACGATTTGGCCGACCTTTGCGTCCCCTGCTCCCAAGAGAAAAGCGTAGATGAAAGTTTTCGCATCAGCTCTCGTTCCAATTCCTGCAAGTTGTCTGTTGTACTCATGAGGGTCGCCTTCTAATAGTTGCTTAGTAAACTCAGGGTTGTTTAGGTAATGAGCAAGCACCCTGAGTTGAATACCTTTAGCATCGACACCAACCAAAGTCCTCCCACTACTGCGAACAGTCCATAAATCACGAGCTTCGTAGGTGTAGGCACCTTCATCCCCTTTAATTGGACCAGTCTTAGAGACTCTGACCGCAGGTATGTTAGCAGTATTAGGGCCACTGTGACGATAGCGAAGAGTGTTAGCCAACCAAAGAGTTCCATGTATACATCCTGTCTTTTCGTTGTAAGCATCAAGCCACGTACCGACCATAGTAGCTCTGTTGTTAATTGTAAGCCAGTTGGCTAGTAGTCGGGCACCTTCGTGAGGGGTTTCCTCAAGGAACGCTACAAGTGAAGGGATAAGTTCACCTTTCTCTGTAACCTTCCAAGAGTTACCGCTCTTAGTCTTTTCTACTGGCTGCCAACCAAGTTCCAGAAGTCTCTCAACTCTTTGGCTTGCGCTTCCAAGATTAAACTCAACCCAATCATGCGCTTCGTAGCTGCCGTCTTGTCTAGTTGCCAGTTTAGGAAATCGAGCCTTGTGTTCCTCAAATCCCTTTGTGTGTGTTCCATCTTTTCTGTAAGCATTTTTGTATACTGCGACACACTGTAGCGTTGGGGGCCAAAAGTCATAGATGCTTTTGCGAATATCTCCTTCAAGTCCTCTAAGGTAAGTGAAGAGCTTTCGTGCTTCAACAACATTGAAACTAAATCCGTTACTTTGCTGCTTGCGGATAATGTTCCAAGCCCTGTGCTCAATTTCAAGTCCTTGGTTAGTGAACTGTTCATTTCTCATTCTTTCTGTTAATCGTAAGAACATCCTGTAAAGGATTTCTACGTCTTGTTGGCAGTAGTGAAGCATTGCCTCGCTGTAGTAGCGAAACTCTTTGAAGTTTCCTTTCTCTAAACCTACTCTGGTTGCCCAAGAGTCAAGGCTGTGTCCTTGTGGAAGGGACGGGTTGTAAATCATGGACAGCAGCATCGAGTCAATCATTCGACTGATTGGTATTCTTGTTCCAGCTAGACGGTTCAAAACGGGGAAATCGAACTTTAACCCGTTGTGAGCAACGAAATAACAACCTTTTTCAAGCTCGGACGCTACAAATGTCCGTATCTCTTCACTAGTTGTCAGAGATTGAGAGTCTCCGTTTCCCATGTTCTTGGCGCACATTACGTGGATGACGGTGGCGTCCAAGTCGTCTGTCTCAATGTCTACTGCCCAATACTTTTCGAGTGGGGTATTTAGGGCTAAGTAGTCAATCATTCTTTATTTAAGCCCTTTATAAATTGATGGGCGTCTTCTAGGGCTGCTTGGTAGCCTCTTTGATAAGAAGAATCAGCGGGGTCTTTTTTAAACTGCTCTGCTGCTTGTTCAAAGTAACTTAGTATTCTTTCAATCTTAGTCATCTTTACCATCCTCTTTGTGCTGCGTGAAGGGTCTCTCCACTTTCATATTGCTCAATCTCTTCCGGTGTAAGCTCTTCGAGTCGTCCTTTGATGCCGTTGTAGAAGAGGTAAATACCCGGCCCTGTTCGACCACAAAAGCGATTCTTTTCGACAGTGATTTTAAGCACGTTTCTTCTCCAATCATCTGCACTATCCTTTTCTCTGTGTAGCTTGAAGACTATGTTAGCCATTTGCTCTGGCCCTGCCGAACCTCTTATTGTCCCCTGACGGTTAGTGTGGATAACCGCAAGAAGGGCGATGTTGAGGTTCATGCAGAGTGTCTTGAGTTTCGTACTGATTTCGTCTAGCTGCTTACGTTCATCACCTGACTGGTCAGATACAACAATAGAAAGGTGGTCAAGCACGATGTACTTACAGCCAAGAGCGTGCATGTGGCGAACCTTGTCGAGAACAGCGTCCACGCTGTTGCTACCGAAATGGTCCCAAAGAACAACCCTGTCAGTATTGATACAAGCATCAAAAGCGCGGCGAAGGTCAGCGTCGTCCCTAGGAGTATCAGGCAAGTGATAAGGCTTACTATCGTGAATAGACATAAGCCCAATGCAAGTGTCTGCATTCGTCTCTTCAAGATGAAGGAATCCAACACCATAGCCTTTTTCTTTAAGCTCGTCATTAGATAGGAGGGCATACTCAATTTCCTTTATGATAGATGTCTTACCAACACCCGTATCCGCTGTCAAAAGAACTGCTTCTGACAATCTCATCCCGTAAGTTTTCTTATTCATGGACTCGAACGGATACGGAACTGTGAAGTGGTTAGGCCTGTTGACAATATCTTCGTACATGTCAGAGCCTAGGCGCAAGCCATCAGGTGTGTAAGGTTGCGCTCTCCACCAATCTTTAGTGAATGTGCCAGCTTTCTTGGCAAGTAGGTAGTCGTTGGCATCTTTGAGAGCTTCCTCGCTACCTTGAAAGATTTTCACCTTGCCGGGAGTAAAGACGTTTGCAAAAGCAATCGCTGCCTTACGTCCGGGGTCATCGTTGTCAAAGCACACGACAATCTCTTTGAACGAGTTAAGGTAGTCAAAGTTATCCCGTGCGTCTTTTTCAGCACTAGCAGCACCGTCAATAGACACGGCTGGATACTTACTACCAGTCATCTCGTACACTGCCATAGCGTCGTCTTGACCCTCTGTGACAGTGATTATAGAGGCACAGCCAGCAGGGAATACGTGCTGCCCAAACATTGTAAGGGGATTAGGGTCGCCCTCATAGTCAAAATGCTTGTTGGCGTAGCGCACCTTGTTACGTACGTGCTGACGTTCTTCGTTAAAGCGAGGGTACTTAGCTACGTATCCAGCTTCTTCTGGATTACCGGCTACGTCTACCTTGAATTTTTTGATTGTTTCAGCAGACAAACCCCTTAGTGGGCGAAAGTTATCTGTTAAAGGAGAAAGGGTTTTATACGTCTTAGTTTTATCACGCTCGGCAAAGCCGGGTTCTTGTGTTTTCATACTGCTCTTCTCTGGTGGAAAGTTCTTTGAACATGAAAAACACTTACCCCACCCGTTTTCTTGGATGGAGTAAGCGTCTGATGATTTACCGCAAGGGCATGGTATATGTTGCTGTTGTTGCATAAGGGCTTGTTGAATGTCCGTTCTTTGGCATAATTCTATCTAGATAAGGGGTTACTGTTTTCTTAAAGTAAGAAACTGTCTGAGGGTCCTCCACAGCTTGAGTAAACGTCCATACACTAAGATATGGGGCTTTTCTGTCTACCCAGTCAAAAACTCTGTCTTCGGTTTTCCTAAAAGAAGTGTGTCCTTTTGGTATGTAAGTCTTGACAGTTTTTGTTTCAAAACCTTCTACTGCTTCATCAGCAAGCGCAAGGTTAAGGTCGTTATCTACGTACCCTCGAATGACGTTGTAGTCAAAGGTGTTGATAAGACTTCTAGGGGTGAACCCTTTGTCTAGCGTACAGTGAATGAATTGGATGGGATAGCTACATACAGGAAACAGTGTATCTTGTACACAGGTGATTTCCTTAGCATCTTGAGGGATTGGGGCAGGGGGTGTTGGGTTAAGAAGCTTTACAGCCCAATCCGATACCGATGTAGCCCTTTGTCCGGCGTATTTCTCTGCTTCTTCTCCAGACAGGAGTTTGACGTGAGTTGCTCCAGCATTGTAAATCATCATCTCGAAATCAAGCTTAACAGGGAACCTTGCATCGTTTATGAATACGTCAATGTCTTTTGGTGACAGACCTAGGTGAGCATCTCTTACAAATCCTCCTGCTATGATATAATCTTTATTGATGGTGAGGTCTTTCAGAAGGTCTTTGACAATGAATTCTACACACCCTCTAAGGTAAGAATCTTTGATGGGATACTGTTTCATATTACTCTTTCTATTAAACTTAAGGATATAAGGGTATTAAAACCCTCATACCTTGTACGGATATTATACATGCATTTTGCTAAGTTGTCAAGGACTATTTTCTATGCTATTGATTTCCTTGATTATTTCATCTTCATAATCGTAGACGTCTTCTTCCTCTTCTACAAGGTCTTCAAAGACGTTATCAATGACCTCTTGACAGGTGGGGCAAGGCTCCCAATCGTTGTGAAGGGCGGACCATTGAGGTTGTTCTAGAACTGAATTACAAATGTGACAGCGCATGATAGATTGTGTTTCCTTTTTCTTTATTATTATAACACACGAGAATTAGTTTGTCAAGCCTCTAAAATATTCTCCCATAAGTTTTATTACATAGAGAGCAACAAACTCTTTGTCAAAGAAACCTAACCGACCGTCTAACCTATTTTTTACAATCTCTACTCGGTCGTCTCCGTTAACAAAGGCAACAAAAGAGAATGTTTGAAACTCCATTAACGAGGTTGTTTTTATTGGACCTACATAAAATTGTCTCATCCTACTAGTCCTCTAAAATAGTTGGCGTAGTCAGTTACCGTAGTACCTTCAAGGCCGGGGGCAGTATTGACTTCGAGGACGTACGCTTGCTGGTATCGTTGGTTCCAAATAACGTCAACTGCTCCGAAGTCAAGCCCGAGAGCCTCGATGGCCGCTTGGGCCTGAGTGATAACCTGTACAGGCGTTTCAAATCCCTCTCGAACGTAGATGTATCCATTCGCGTGGTTACGCACTTGGGTGTCAACTGGAACCGTGCCATTAGGAATAGCCTTTCGTTGTTGTGAAATAACAGTACCACCTCGTCCTACGTGGATGCGGAACTCGTGCATTTTCTTTATGTACTTGACGTAGAGAGGTGCTCTAACTAACTCGTCACGAGTACGTGCAATAACAATACCAGCACCGCTGTGACCATTGAGAATGGTACGACATACGATGGGGAACGCTGCATCAGGAATACCCTCTTGGTTTGTCCAGAACTCTGGAATTTGTACACCTTCTGCTTGCATTAACTCAAACGAAAGAAGTTTATTTGATGCTACAATAACATTGTTAACAGCGTTTAAAACATTGGGAAAGTTATTCGCACCACTGTTGCCCCAATTAATGTGTACATTTCTTGGGTTGTATCTGTAAGCACTCCCTTGGAGACGTAGAACACGTCCCCCAAGAGCATCAGCAAGAGCACGAGCAGAACGACTGCCCTGCTTGTAAGGGTAAATTTTAAATGCCATGATGTGATAGATTCCTTAAAAGTTATCTTCATTGAAAGGGTCAGGACGCTCTACTTGTCTTTCTCTTTGTCTTAACTGTTCTATAGCTCTGCGAGTGGCTTCGCCATTAGGCACATGCCATTCAGTAGCCCAAGTATCTCCTGTTCTTACTGCTGTACTATCAGTACTTAGAACAAGACGACCAGTAGTAGCAGGCCTTGGAACATTCTCAATTGCCTCGAAATAGCGGTCGAGGTGCTCGGTTGACATCCCTACTTTTTTTTTAGAAGAGCCTTGAAAAGGATTAGGGATGTAAGTCTTGTTGAACTCATCTTCAAGATTTCTCCAAGGAAGACAGTAGGACAGAGATTGTACTCGTCTGTAACCATCCTTACCCATCTGGTCAAACCTGTCTACATTTTCTGGAGTAGACATGACGTGCTCAAAGAAAGCCATGTTGTCGCTGTCTTGACAGATGCGCTCAAAGATTTGAGAAGGACTGTTCTCGGAGATACTCATACCAATCAACTCAGGGTTGGCGTGATTAGCTATTGCGTAATCCTTAAGAGCAAGAAGAAACTTAACCCAAGACATTACTTGGTCAGCGTTATCAGCTCCGGGCCAGCATCTAAACTCAAGTGAACCGTACCGTACCATAGCGTAGTAGTTACAAGCAAGATACTTGTGGTTCTCACCAATGTTAAAAGCTAGGCCAGCCTTAAGGCCCAACTCAAGAGACTCGATAGCTTGGCTGCAATCCTTAGTTCTAAGGCAGAACAGATTGCCAATCCTAGTTTCACCACAACTGTTAACTACAGCCTCCTCAAAGATGTTCCAAAGGACAATGAAGGAAACAATCTGGTTGATAAGAAGGTCGCTGATATTGATGTGAATGTGAGTGGACGTCCTGTTGCTAAGGATAACTTGTGAATCCATCTCATCAAGCACTCGAAAGAAGTGCCTAAGCATAATCTCAACTTCTTCACGCTCTACGGGGCGGTTAAGAACATACTCACGACCACCAGCGTTGATGCCGTCACTAGCTCTAAGAGAGCCGTCGTTAGTAGTGTTCCATCTGGCTGGCATTTTCTTACCCGCCGACACGCCAGTAGGAAGATTGTCACCCTCCATTTCAAGCTCAATACCTACCTCACCTCTTTCGTAGGCAAAGTAAGGCTTGAAAGGAGGTTTGTTAAGGTTCCAGTCTTTATACTGGTTTCCGCTTTTGATATTCTTAAACATCTCAACTAAATCTCCGATATGATGTGAGGTATTTCTTTAGTCTCTTGTATCTCTTCTCTCAAGTAACCTTTTGTAGAGAAAAGCAAGATTTCTTTTGACTTGTCTTGAACAAGACCGATGCGTTCAAGCTTTCGGTAAAGCCAGATAAGACCGTCAACATCTTTTAACACTGCGTAGTTGCGGTCAAAGGCAATAGAGGAGTTGTTGATAAGGTTGTCAACAGCTTCTACATAAGTTGGGTAGCTGCCTTTAAGCATGTCTGCAAATGACTGACACTGATTAAGTGTGTCAATGTTCCAGCCTTCACAACGTCCGGTCCCTCTACTGTTTTGCAAGTAGCGTCCGTCAAGAGCCTCTCGTGAAAGACCTTGACGAGCACCACTTCTAAGTGGCCGACGGTAAGTAAACAAGCAGTTAGTGTTGTTACCCACAAATTCTTCGTCAAACAAGTTAACAAAGCCAAGCTCAAAAGGCCGGAACCTATTGAATTTAGGGTCTTTTAAAGAGTGTACAATGCTTTTATTTGTTTTACTACCAGAAACAGGAAGCTTATAAAGAGTTGCACTAAGTCCGTCCGGCTCTTGTGTTACTTGACGAAGAGAGTAACCTTCTCCGTCAAATACTACAGTCGTGCCTTCAAGTCTTTGACGAGCCTGTTCAACACCTTCAAAACCAGTGTCAGTTTTAGTTCTTTTAAAAGTTGCTTTTTTCGTGCTCATGGTATTGTTTATCCCATCTTACCTAACTTAGCTACAGTGGCCATGCACTCTTTCCAAATACTTGTTGGAATAGCAATACCAAGATAGTCTTGGAGAACAATTCTTGCCGTCTTGACATCGCTTGTGTTAATAATGCGCTGAACATTATAAACATTGGTAGGATTTTCTGCGGTAGTTCCCATACAGTCACTAATGTAACGGTCGTAATTGTACTTGACTGCTCCATTCTGGAGTTGAGCGTTGATAGCCCTGTTCAAACAATTAAAAATAAACTGACGATTAACTTGACTGGTTAGCCAAGCGTTAGAAGGAGTTCTGTACTCAACGCCGTAAGACTTGGGGCGGAAGCAGCCAGCCTTACCGTAAAGAGTTCTGCGAGTAGGGTCAGGGTCAAGTATGATAGATGCCAGCCCTACGTACAGGTCAAGGGTCTTAACAAAGTCACAACACACTTCGATGTGGTCAGGGTGGTCAACAGGAATATCTTTATCCCATCCTATGTGCAAGTGTCCTGCGCCTGTTCTAAGCGTCGTAGCAGCGTTAGGACGAGGATTGGGTGTACCGCCCTCCCAAGCGTTGTAATCAGGCTCACAGCCAAGCTCTAGGGCTTCTGGAGGGGAGCTGTCAATAACATCTTGGCCGAAGGTTACAGACGGTTGAATAAGGAACGTGTGACCCTCTGGAAGGCGTGTCTGGAGTTGAGTAAGAACGCTCATCACATTCTTGTCAAAACCTGCAAAGTCCATGTGCCCTACAGGTGTAGTGTTAAGCTCAAGAGCAAGTCCGTCTACTTGTACGGCACCGTCCTTAACTTTCTCCGGCTCTTTCTTAGTGCCTTTAACCATACCTACAGCCGATACAGGCTTGCCTTGTGCATCCTGAACAAAGATTTCAGGGTCGCATCCAATAAGAAACTTAGTCATAATACTTTTAACTCGCTTTCTGATTTACTAGTGGCTCCGCTAGAGGCACTGTGTTACACTTGTCACAAAGGAAGGCGTCTTGGTTTATCCAAGCAATTCTTGTTTTTTCGTTAATAAAGTCGTCTCTTGTCAAGACCTCATCACAACTAGCGCAACAACCGCCAGTGCTTTTAGCAAACTCTTGAAAGGTTTGAAAGTCTCCTTTAAAGTTTTGGATTGGAGCGCACGTTTGACACACGCTCACGAAGCATGTACCTTTTTGTTTGTTCGAGCTTTCTGAGGTGCTTTCTTTGTTGCTTGACACCAAGGTGAGGGTATTCGTCTTGCGGGTCGGGGTGCCTTTTGAGATACTCGGCACCTTTTTGTTCGCTTTCGGCGAGGGCGTACCCATAGAGTTCATACCAGATGTTTGTGTAGTCGTCTGCACGTCCACTAAAGGCACGGTTAGTTCCCTTGGGGGTATTGGGCCGATTTGTGTAATTCTTGACGACGTATTCGGAGTAGGCCCGTTCAGTACTTTTTCTTTGAACTTCTGCATTAAACTCTTGCCAACTTCCTTGACCTCTTCCGGCCCCGTTATTAGAAGAGGTGTTTGATTTTGTCGAGGAACCTGTTCGTTCCACTCGATGTCTCCCCATACCTTCTCCCAGTGCTGGTCTTGGTTGAGTAAGGTTGCTGTGATGACCTCTGCGGTAGTCGGTGACTCGTCCCTGTTGCTGTATCCTCCCCTTTGAAAAGGGGCGGTATACGTAGGCTGTGACGAATCTCCTTCCAAAGTTTTAGAAGGCAGTTTAGTAAAAACTTTCTTAGCGCCTGTTGTGGTGTCAACTCGGAACCTAGTAAGAGTATTTTCTGGTAACTCAAAGTACTGGTTCTCATCTTTGTCAGCAAGAAACTTCTGACGCTTGCCGTGTTCACTTCTAAGCATGTCAAGCATCCAGTATTCACTGGCCCAAAACATAACCTCTTTGTCTTCCGTCATGCAAGTCCAAAGAGGACGCTGACTGTTGCGAAGGAAGTTAAGAACGCCGGTAGTCTTGTCAAACCAAACAAGAGCGTAAGCCCCTTTGACTTTTGGGATAACCTTGTCAACACCATTCTCTGCGATGTTGTGAAAGAGACACTCGCTGTCTACATCAAAGAATGAGGAATCATCAAGAGACGCTCTCCAACCAGTCAACGTGCCGTTGTGCATACCAACTAGGTTGTCATTCTCGAAAGGGTGAGCAGTCTTGCGGCTAATACCGCCGGAAGTAGCAGAACGACAGTGACCAGCAAGAACACTTGCGTTGTAACTTGTCATCCTGTCGTAACTAATTGTATTGAACAACTCGATAGGTGGGCCGACTGTTTTAGCCACCGTAATGTCGTTATCCTTATTCTTAACCATAAACACTCCAGTAGAGTGCATCCCACGTAAAGAACAAACAGTCAACATAGCTGACATTATATCCTTGTGGGAAGACGAGAGCTTGCCCGCCATTCCTACCAAACCACACATAATGATAGATTACCTTTCTTTAGTTACGCCTTGATTTTATTGGGAATAGTTTTAGCTACATCAATTACTTCCCCAATAAGAAAGTCTTTGATAAGTTCCATAGTCCACGCTTGGTAAACATCACCGTCGCAGATTTCTGGATGACCTTGCACACCAAAGCACAAGGTAGCCGGATAGACAGCAGCCTCTACCTCTAGTACGCTGCCGGGAATGTGAAGAACAGTAGCACCGTTGTCAAACTCAACAGTCTTATTAGCAGCAGGAGTAAGAGAGCTGTTGTAAGTTTGATAGTGTTTAGACCTAGCTACAGAGGACACAGCAACAAGCCGCATACCAATGCTAGCATCCCACCTACACATTTGATGGTGGATAGACGACACTTGATTGACAATCTCGTTGTTGTCAAGGTCGATGATGGAGTGATTGCCGCCAGCGTGACCTGTCACATCCTGATACAGCTTACCACCGTTCATTACGTGCAGAAATTGAAGACCCCTGCAAATCCCAAACATAGGGATACTAGCAGCAAGACACTTTTCGTAAATGTCTTTTTCGTATTCGTCTCTGCGCTCGTTTGTGTAGCAACCTGCTATAGGTTTCTCACCGTACAGTTGAGGGTGTACGTCGCTGCCACCAGTGAAGACAACAAGGTCAGCTTTCAAAGGGTCAGTTTCAAACGTGAAAAAGGATTTTCTAAACATGCCAACAACACTACTGTGGAAGGCTCCGGGAAGAACACAACAACTAAAAAGACTTAGATTAGGCATTTTTTTGTTGTTGTAATAAGAGGTTACAGTCATACTACTGGGTTTTCCTTTGCTAGTTGTTCCAGTTTTTGAATATCTTTGAGACGTTTACTTGACTTTATTTCTTGTGAGCAAAGATGAAAGACAAAGTTTTCGTTACTAGAGTTGGAGTTAGTGTTGCTTGAAACAAGCCTAAAACCCTGCTTAATCAAGAACTTAGTCCAAGCGTAATCTTTTTCACTGGCTTGTGAACCAATGAGAATGGCTTCAATGATTTGTCCGGGCCAAGACTTAAAGCAGTTTTTTATACTTTTTGCAGCTTCAAGCTCCCACATAATGTCGTAAGCAGGAAACATGCGAAGGTGTTTGTAGCCACAACAGCCACCGCCGTGCCCAACAATTTTGACGTAACTGTTGTTGTATCTTATGGCGTTTTCCCATTGAGCAACAGTAAAGGAGCTTTTTGGATGGGCTTTCTTGTTAGCAATCCTTTTCTTTGCCAAACCAAAAGGGTCAGCAACTTTCAAAGGCTTAACTTTAGGACTACATTCGGGCATGATAGATTAAATCCTTTCTTTTTCCACTACTTAAAACTGGCCTCCCCGACAAGACTCGAACTTGTAACCTAAAGATTAGAAGTCTTTTGCTCTATCCAGTTGAGCTACGGGGAGTATCTCTATGTATTAGAGGTCTACGTTACGTATTCTTCCGTCACTGAATACGTCCTTACGCACTTGTCTGTTGCAGCGAGGAGCAGCAGCTCTAGCAGCAGTAAGGTTCTCGTATCCAGCCCCCATACGCCCATCTTGATAGCGATTGTGCCATGAACTAAACACTACAGTAGGTTCAGCAACAGGAGGAGGCGCTACAGGGACAGCCGCAGCAACAGGAGCATTGCGGCGAACTACTACAGCGTTGTCTCCTTCTCTGTGCCGATGAGGAGCAGCAACAGGAGCAGCAGGAGCAGGTGTATTAATCCTTGTGATTAATCGAAGAGACGTTGGGACGTATGACCTAGGTGGAGCTAACCCAACTCGAACGCTAACACGCTGTGTGTTTGGCGATACAAACGTAACAGACAAAGAGCTTTCCAAGTCAGTGGCCTGCTCACTAATTATCTGAACAGTATCACCAACTTGGAAAGCTCTTTGTCTGTTACGTATGCGAAGGGTTCGTCCAACCTCTGTTTCACCACCATATATACCGTCAGTAAGGTTCCAGTAGGAGGTTCCACTTAATTGATTACGGCCAACTTGACGTCCGTTAGCACGTCCCGGAAAAACACCTCCTGCTGGAAGTCGTACATACACGCCTCGGTCTGCGTTTCGTCCTGCAATTTCAGCAGGAGTTCCATCTTCAAATTCAATAGGCTGTGTAGGGTCAATGGCATTGCCAGCAGCAGTAGCAGTAGTAGTAATACGAGGGAGGTCAGCGTGTAGTCCCGCGCTGATTACTTGACCAGTCCAATCAAAAGGAAGGTCTGTCAAAGACCTGCGAGTGTCACAACGAGTAAACACCCAGTTGTCTCGTGCAGGGTTGTGATTGTGGTTCATGTAATGTTCAGTAAGAACGAATCCAAGGTCAGCAAGACGTTGAAGAATAGCCGGAGCACCTGCGCTAGTGACTTGACGACCATTTAGAATAGCCTCAACCCGTCTACCAAAAGGAACATCTGAAAGTGCTCTGGTAATACCGTCAACGTCACCCCTTTGGAGATTACCGTCAAAACCGTAAATGTGACGAGCGCCACAGCAAGACCCGCCGTGATTGGTAATAGTAACCATAAAAATATACTCCGCATATATGATAGATTAAGTTTACATGAGTGAAATGAGACCAGTGTAAATCAACATTACAACTGGCATAAGAACGTGACTAACCCCTTCTAAGGGTCTGATTTTACCTATCAATTTTCTTCTCCTAGTTTCATCCAATTTTCGATTGCCTTGAGGGCATCTTCTTCGTTTTGGAATTTCTTTTTGATGGCAGCACGCTCTTTACTAAGAGCTACAGCTTTTTTAAAGCCTTCTGTAATAATGTCTTTGTCAAACTCAATTAGCTTGCCCTGCACATAACAGCTTGTTATTATTATTTCATCAGTATAAAAGGAGTATCCTTTTAATTCAAATTTACCTTTTCTAGTGTAAGTGATATCACTTCTTCCATCACTACGCGTAGTATTGTATTTTTTCAACAAGTTCTTATCAAAATTTTCATCAGTCAACAGTTCAGTGACAATCATGTTGGCAAGAACAACGGAGGGTCTTTCAACACCTTTAAACAACAGGTGAGAAGGTATTCTTTCTTTTTCTTGGGTTTTAGGAGGGAAGAAGCGAACCATGATAGATTTAATCATTATTCTTTCCTCTTTCTTTAAATTTCTTTTTCAAGTCATCTGCTTGCTTCTGTTCCGCGAACGTCTTACCATTTGCGTTGCGAAGAGGCCAAGCACTGTCAGGTGAGCGGCGTGTTGTTGAGCGAAGGGTTGCACAAGAAATGTTAATCGGCATAATAAATATCCAATCCTTCTCTAGAGAGGTAAGCTCCTTGTCCACTGTGTCTAGCTTTGTGATGCTCAAGGAGTTTTGGGTTTCTTGCTTTCCAAATTCTTAGAGAATCGGGAGACAGACTAGGCGAAGGCACAAGAGTAAGTCCTTGTTTTTGCAGAAGTTTCTCTGCTTCATCGTACATCTGACGACCAAAGCCTTTCTTTCTAAATTTTGCTTTTAAATTGGTGTGGATACTTGCTTTTTTTCCAGAGAACTTTTCTACAACGAAATTGCCAAGGACTGTTCCATCGTCGTCACACACAATTACATTACCATCGTTAGGATAAGGGGTCTGGAAAAGCATGATAGATTACCTTTCTGCTAAATTTAAAAACGCCCCCGCCTCGTTTGATTGAAGCAAGGGCTAATTTAAATCTAGTCGAGACAACTCTTAAAACTTGAGTGGCTCGTCACTTTCAAATACAGTGAGCATAGCTTCCAGCTTCTTGACGGTTTCGCCAACAACCTTGCGGTCTGCCTTAGCTACGTGCTCTGTATCTTCTGCCATTTTCTTCATGCGGGCAACAAAGCGTTCTGCGCTTGATTTGAAATCTTCAAGTGTCAGAATTTCAGGCTCTTTGTCGGCCTCTGGCATTGCGTACCACGGATTTGCTCGTGCTGCTTCGATGTTGAATGGGCTGTAAGCCTTGCTTTCAGTATTACGCAAGTGAGCCTTCATCTTGCCAGTCTTAGTGTCAAGATGGACAGCGATTGGCGAGTAACGTTGAAAGAATGTCTGCACCAAACCACGACGGCTTGACTTAGGCATTGCGTCCAACAAGCGTGCTGCGCCAGTGCAGTCGCCGTACTGTTGTGCGTGTACCATTACTGCAAGGGCAGCGGATTGCACAAGGTTGTTAATCTTGCCAAAAGCTGTGCGTACAGCGGTGATTTGTGTGTTGATTGCCTTACTCGACGCTTGTTCTGCGACGGGTGCGACAGTGTTGATAGCCGGACGTGCGGCTCGTGCTCGTGTACTCATGATAGATTATTCCTTTATTCTTCCGGTTTACAATGGGAGCCTCTAGGCTAATCCGGTATTGCTAGAGACTTATTGAGCGTATCTATTTGTTACGCTTCAATTTCTTTAGCTGGCCATTCATAGTGCCAGCCATAATATATCCGCTTCTTTTCGTACAGATTGAGCGATGCCCATTTGTCGATAAGCGTTTGTGCTGCTACTTCAAAGCCTTTGCGTAGCATTTGTTTTGTGATTAATTCAAGCATTGTAAGTCACCTTTATGATTTCAGCGCGAGTGGCTCCAGCGGCTCTTAGTCCGTCTACGTATCCTTTGATAGGTTCGTTTAGGCTTATGCGCTCGATTGTTTCATATGTGGCTTTTGGCGCTCCTAAGGCTGCCCATGTTATGCGAAGCCAAATCATGACACAAAACTATATTTGCTTGCGTCGTTAGGCACGTTAGCGTCTACACGATAGCGATGCGCTCTTGCTTGCGGAAAATGCTTTATTGTAAAGAGGCAGTTTTCCAAGTGACGTTTCACTGCTTCCTCTGTTGTAACACCTTGATGTTCAATGAGATTTTGACGCAGACTAAACATGATAGATTTCCTTAACTGATAAGGGGCGGTGTTGCCTCTTACTTCACATCATAGGGCAGAAGGTTGCAGTAGGGTGTGCCTTAAGCACGTCTTGTTCTGTCCTGTATTCAGTGACGTACATGTGACCGTCATCCCCTTGATGTTCTAATAGGTCGCCAGTCTCTTTGTCTGCAACATGCCAGCAACCAAACATTCCTACGTACCAATATTCCATTGGATTATTCCTTTTTACAGAAGGGAGATAAACATTGTATTACCAACGCTTATCGCCCTTCTGGGCGTATCGAGCAACATATTGCACCGCTCATGCAATGAAGGATAGAGCGTTGCTTTTGATTAAACAGTATATGTTGACCGCCAGTCTAAGGTTCACCGTCTGTCCATTAAACGGTTTAGCACACACGTAGGAGGCCCCTTCATACAGTGACATGGGTGTACAATACAATACACATAGCTAGCCCTAGTTTATATTACTCGCTTGTCCAACATACTACTCTAGCCTAAGCCATACCCTTGCGGGCTTTTCGTACGCTAACAGACACGCTTATAATAAGACTGCCGCCCGTCAATCAGTTATATCTCTATAACCTACTGTCCCTAGGTGTCACCCTAAGTGTCCGCTAACAGATACCCCTAGTATCTAGGTGTCTGCGCTAACTATTCCTAACCTTACGCTAGGCTTTATGTGTTGTCAACCGATAATTTACCGCTTGGCAATTTTATTTTTGAACGAGGTAATGTTTCTGTCACTATTGCTAGTGTCCATCCGAGCGATGTTAGAACATTCCCGACCATATCCAATTTCCATAACCCGTTGATAGGATGACGGTGGATAATAGTTGCGTTCGATAGGGCGTGATAGATTATCGCGCACAATGGCTGCAATTTTCATATTACGTTCAGCATGGGCAAGCCGCACTGATTTGTCAAGTTGCTTGGCTTTAGAAGCCTTGCGCCTTTGATTGCGTGTCATATCAATCGTCCTATTGGTTACGTGCTACCTTAGCTAAGGCTAGAGCCGCACTATGTCAATTCATATTATGTCCCTAGTTTAATCGGACATCTAGTGAATGTCAAGCGCGTTTCAACCGACAGCCGCAATTTATTCACCTAGTCGCAATATGCCTAACAATGGCTAGACCTAAGGGCAGAACCGAAACAGACTGAAAGGCCGTTTCGATGATTAGAGAATGACTGAAACCTAATCGAATGTCAAATATCAATAAAAACAATGACTTAGTGACACCAAAACAACAATATTACAAGTGACCACGGGATACAAGCAACAAAAGAATAAGGCCGTGATAGATTATACCACGACCACGCAATAAAATAACAAAGGAATGTGAAATTAATTTACAAGCTATTGAAAACAAACGGATAAAAGATTGATATGAGAACGAATGAAGAACATCCTATCCGCGAAACAAATAGACCACGCGCACGATTAGCAAGAACCATGCCAAGACTACAACTGTAATCGACATAACATGTGACTACGAATGGTAGGTGATAATGAATAGCAATAGCATGAGGTTAATGATAATGATTATCAATAGCTTAGATAGTATGAGGTGTGTTACTAAGGTGATACACTACACAACTGCTAATGAGAATCACTATCAAAAACAGGACACAGGAGAACATACATGGAACAGAATAATAAACCAGAAGAGAAGAAATCGGAAGGGGTATGGAGGGGGTTGGGGGGTGGTTCTTGCATATATAACACACCCAAAGAAAATCTCGGAGAAATTCTGGGTTTTACCGACCCTATCTACACGAGTTCACTTGACATAAAGAAAAGGGGCTTCGCCCCAAGTCTTCTAACAGCTACTGTCAGTTAGTTTACTGTGATTAGATGTAAGGATTCTTCCTTCCACCACTCTCTCTGAGTCTTCTATAAGTCTTATATAGTATTTATGTATTAACTTTCGGAAGACTTCTTATAAGTATTATACACTATTTTGAGAAAATGTCAAGTGTTAATTTTTAAGAGACTGATTCTGTATGATTCTTTCTTAGAAAATCTTCCTTTAAAATAGTGCTTGACAAAAGAGTAATAATAGTGTATAATATGTATATGGATGAAACAACTGACACACAAAATCTAAGGAATGAGCAAGGTAGAAGGCCAACTAAGAGCCTTTTCTACGAGATGTGGGTTTCAACCCCTATTTCCCTTCGTACGGGAAAGCCTAAGTTCACTCTTTACAGGGATAAACCCGGTCTAATAAACTTTGGTAAAGAGTACATAGAGTACGGAGATATGACTGGCTACAAGATGGCCACTAAGTACCTAGAAAACTACTCTCACTGGAACATGCTTATGAAAGCTAACTGGTTTAGAGAGGCAAAAGCTACTTGGGATGAAGAGATTGAGGCTAGACTGTACGCAGAGGCTATGGAAACCCTAGTAGCCATTGCTAAAGGAGAAGGGCCGCAAGCCATTCAAGCGGCTAAGTTCCTTGCAACCAAAGGTTACAGAGAGAAAACCCCTAGGAATGGAGTCGGTAGACCCTCTAGAGACCAAGTAGAAGGCATACTCAAGCAAGAAGCTGACGATGCACGAACCATCAACGATGATTTCAAACGAATCTTAAAGGCTGTAAAGTAAGATGCCCACTGGTCCTAACAGTATGAAGAACACCCCGGCTAGGCAGAAAGCCCAAGCCAAGTACAACTCTAAGCCCGAACAGATAAAAAAGAGGGCTAGTAGAAACGCAGCTAGAGCCAAGATGGTAAAAGCTGGTAAAGCCCGTAAAGGTGATGGCAAAGACGTAGACCATCAAAACGGAAACCCCCTAAACAACAAGGCTTCTAACCTAGCTATGCGAGACAAAAGCTCTAACAGGTCTTACGCTCGTACAAAGAACGCCAAAAAGAAAAACAAGAAGGACTAAGTAAGACACTATGGCAGAAAGAGCATTTGGAAATCAAACAGGAAACAGTGAAGGCACTACCTACACCGTAACTGGACTACTCAACGGAGACACTTCTTCTTCGGCAATGGAGACTGGTACGGGAGATAAGACTGTACAGGTGAACGGAACCTTTGGTGTAGGTGGTACTTGCATCATAGAAGGTTCGCTGGACGGTGTAAACTACTACCAGTTGAAAGACCCGACAGGTACGCTAATCTCTTTCACTGCTGCTGGTTTAAGGGCTGTCCTAGAGAACACCCCTCACACTCGCTTTAGAGTAACCGCCGGAGACGGTACAACTTCACTAACAGGCATTGTAGCCTTAAGAGGAAACTAAATACATGTCTGACCTAAAAGAAGCCCTAGAGAATTTCAAAAGCGCAAGCCGTCCGTTTCAAGCAATCATTGAAGTGGCTGCTGCGCTTGAGCCATTTGCTGACCAAGAACGAGACCTCAAAGAAGCCAGAAGCACTCTTGCTGCTGCACAGTCCGAACGAGAGGCTGCTAAAGCTGAGACTGCTGAACTCAAGAAAAAGGCTACTGAATACACCAAGCAGTTGAATGAAACTGCCCAAGCACAAGCTGATGAGATTGTAAAGAAAGCTCAAGGCGAAGCTGCTGGAATTGTAGAGAACGCCCAAAAGAAGCAAAGTGCCATTCAAAACGATTCTAACAAACTTCTAGCTGAAAAAGACCAAGAGCTTGACTACCTAGAGCTTCTGAAAGAAGAGCTTGAAAATGAAGTCGAAGCTTTAAGAGCTAATGCTGTAGAAGCCGAAAAGAGACTAGCTGCTGCTAAAGCAAGCATCTCCAAGATTTTGGGAGAATAAGCGATGTCTCTAACAACCTACCTAGGCAACAAGCTCCTAGACCACACAATCGGTAAAACCTCTTATTTGATGCCTGACGTATTCCTTGCGTTGTTTACTACTGCTCCAACTATTGCTGGTGGTGGTACGGAAGCAGCTTACACGGGCTACGCACGTAAAGACGTGGTTGGTGCAGATTTCTCTGCTGCTGCTGCTCTTGCATCTACTAACGCCACAGTAATTCAATTTCCTACTAAGACAGGTGGAGTAGATGAAACGGTAACTCACTGGGCTACCTTTGACGCCGTGACTCTTGGTAACATGTTGGAGTTCGGCACACTGGTGTCTTCAAGACTTATCCAAACAGGGGACGATGCTAAGTTCGCTATTGGGGACTTCGACAGGTCTGCTTCGTAAAACATGGCCGGACCGTTCTACTATAACAATATAAGAGGATTAGAGCCATGATTTTGCTGACCAGTGCCACGGATATTTTGCGGGTAGTTACCGGAGCAGCCGCCGATGTTGATGTGTATGTGGCTTATGTTGACGCGCCTATACCTGCGACACCGACATCCAACGTAACGCCGGGGAAGCAAATTGTAGCTGGCATCATAACTGCTGCTACGACTACGGTCTGTGCAGCGCCTACCGCAAGCACCGCCCGAAACATCAAAACGCTGTCCATTGAAAACACCCACGCGTCAGCATCAACGGTGGTCGGGGTTGAGTTTTTTGACGGAACCAGCGTCATTGAGCTTGCCAAGGTAACATTGTTGGCGGGCGAAAGCCTGCAAATGGATGAGTTGGGGCATTGGGAACATTACGACAGTCAGCATGGCGAATATGGGTATAGTCCTGCTCCAAGTCAAAACCTTGGCGTTACGGGAACCATTGCGGAGACTATGCCGCGTGAGATTTGCCCCGAAGTGAACACGACAGTCGCAACGTCTGGAACGCTTTTCATGCAAGCAATAAAATTGCGGGCTGGTGACTTGGTTTCAACGATTGACCTTTGGAGTGCTACCACGGCGGCGGGAACGCCCACCAATTACAACGCCGGACTATACAACGTCAATCGCAACCTCTTGGCCCAAGGGACAAATAAGACCACGGAAGCATGGGCTGCGAACTCGCAGAAGTCTTTCGCTATGACCACTCCTTACCGTGTGCCTGTAACCGGAACATATTATATAGGATATTATATGGCAGCAACGGCTGTTGTAACCTTGAAAGGTGGAACAGCAAAAGTTGGTGGTCAATTAGCTGGAGGTGTTCCCATTTTACATGGCACCAGCTCTACTGGCCTCACAACTGCTCTACCTAATCCAGCAGGAGTTATTTCAGTCAGCACAGCGAGCATCTTCGCGGCAGTTAGATAGTGCGCGGCTGGTTTGACCGGAGCTTGATTCCGGCAACCCTGTTCGATAACAACATCGAGCCGTCTGCGTGGTTTGACTCCCAAACGATTTGGCCTTCTTCTACCGTATCGGTAACTGCATGGAAGTCCCCTGCAACTGCGGTAGAAAAAACCTATGAAGGCGGTGCCGCCTCATGGGCTGGTGTTATCAACGTATTTGCAAGCGATGATGTAAGAGCAACCTCCTCCGTTGCGGGTGGTAGGCAAACCACTCATCTTAGGGCAACAAACTTTGGTTTTACCACCAGTGATATTCCATCTGGTGCCACAATTAACGGCATTGAAGTTGAAATTGAGCGCAGCGCCAGTGCAGTTTCAGAACTAAATGACCATGCTGTTTATCTGGTAAACGGCACTTCTGATACCATAGCAGACCATAAAGGAACCAACAAAGCCACTGGTACAACATGGTCAACTACTGATGCCTCTGTTGCGTATGGTGGTGCTGCCGATACTTGGAGCAGCGGATTAACTGACAGCGACATCAGAGGTATCAACTTTGGTGCAACCCTAAGGGTTAATGGTATAACTGCCGGGGCTACCGCCAGTGTCGACCACATCAGAATAAGGATTCACTATACTCCGACGACAGTATCCCACCTTCTTTCTACTAATGCCTCTTTTTCTTTTGGTTCAGCAGCAGTTTTAACTCGCTCTAGGAAAGTTCTTACAGACTCTCCATTAGCTCTAGCTTCTAGCGTTAACATGGTTAGGGCTAGAGGAGTTGTTACAAACAGTTCGTATTTGTTGGCATCAAACGCTAATCTTACTCGAACTAGAGGAATAGCCACTAACAGTTCTTACACATTCGCTTCAAGCGTTCTTTTGGGCAGGGTTAGGGTAATAGCAGCAACAGGGGCTTATTCTTTAGATTCTGGAGCAAATCTTACTAGGTCTAGAGGAATAATTACAAACAGCTCTTATCTACTCGCGTCTAACGTGTTTATGGGAAGAGTAAGAAGCATAAGCCAATCTGGTTCTTTCACGTACGCATCTAATGTCAGTATGAATAGGTCTAGGTTGATGTCTACAGCAGCAAGCTTACAGTTTGCTTCTAACGGAAAACTAGTACAGAATATAAGTTTAGTGACATCAGGCTCCTTTTCTTTTGGAAGCAACGCCAATCTAGCTCCAACAGGAGTGGCCCCAGTTAATGAAAACAGCGTTTACTTTATGTGGCGCAGAGATAAAAGGTTGACTGACAGTTGAGCACAGTACAAGAAATAAGAGAAGCAGCCGAAGGAGACCTAGAGACTTTTATCCGCTTGATAGCCCCACACAGGGTTATTGGTGGTGTACACAGTGAATGGTGCTCTTGGACGACCTCAGAAGGGGCAGGGAAGCATCAGCTAACCCTTATGCCACGAGACCACGGAAAAAGTGCCTACGTGGCTTACAAGGCAGCGTGGAGGATAACAAGAGACCCTACGGTACGTATCCTTTACATCTCATCGACTAGTAACCTCGCTGAAAAGCAGTTACGCAGTATTAAAGACATTCTTTCTAGTGCTATCTACAGAAGGTATTGGCCAGAGATGATTCACCCTGACGAAGGTAAACGTCGCAAGTGGACCAACACTGAAATAGAAGTAGAGCATCCAGAAAGAATTAGGGAAGGCATCCGAGACCCTACGGTCTTTGCTGCTGGACTGACAACGACAATCACTGGTATGCACTGTGACGTAGCTATCTTTGATGACGTTGTTGTGTACGAAAACGCATATACAGATGAGGGCCGTAAGAAAGTCGAGAGTCAGTACTCTCTGCTTAACTCAATTGAAGGGGCTGACGCAGAGGAGTGGGTAGTCGGCACAAGATACCACCCTAAAGACCTTTATTCCATGATGCAGAATATGGAAGAGGAAATATTTGATGAAGACGGAAACATTATTGACCACCAGCCCATTTACCAGACTTTTGAACGCCAAGTTGAAAATGTTGGAGACGGAACGGGAGAGTTCTTGTGGCCGCGCCAACAAAGAGGCGACGGTAAGTGGTTCGGATTTGATACAAAAGTGCTGGCTATTAAAAGAGCTAAGTACATCGACAAGGCGCAATTTCGAGCGCAGTATTACAACAATCCGAACGATACTGGAGAACCTAGAATCGCCAAGGAAAAGTTCCAGTACTACGAACCCAAATTCCTTACACATGAGAATGGGACGTGGTTTTACAAAGATAGGAAACTTAATGTCTTTGCTTCTGTTGACTTTGCGTACTCAACTAAGAAACAAGCAGATTACACGGCAATCTCCGTCATCGGAGTAGATAGAGAGAATTTAGTTTATGTCCTTGAAATCGACAGATTCAAAACAGACAGAATCAGCGAATATTTTGACCACATATTCACTCTCCACAAGAAGTGGGGTTTTAGAAAACTTGGGGCAGAAGTTACAGCAGCTCAAAAAGCAATTGTACGTGAGCTTAAGGAAGGGTACATACGTCCCCACGGGTTATCACTTTCCGTCGAAGAAATGTCTCCTACAAGACACCAAGGTAGTAAAGAAGAACGAATGGCAGCCATCTTGGAACCCAGATATGACAACTTGGCCATTTGGCACTATAGAGGAGGTCACTGCCAGACTCTAGAAGATGAGCTAGTAAGTGAACGACCAGCTCACGATGACTGTATGGACAGCCTAGCAGCAGCTATTTCTATCTGTGTAGCTCCATCAGGCGCTCTCAGCAAAGACAGACAAAGGTTTGGTCAGAACGTCCTTACCTTTAACACTAGGTTCGGAGGTACAGGTTAAAATGGAAACAGGACTTCAAGCACGAGACTCAGACAACTACTTAGAGGTTATTGTAGACACTATGCAAGTTAAAATAAACAATTGTAACGACATACTGGACTTTCCTAGAGGTCGCTTACAAGAGGTTATTGTTATCGGAATAGATGACGAAGGACACCTTTACGGCGCAGGCACACCTAAAAGTAAACTGGCTTTAAAACTCCTTAAAGACCTCAGAAAAATAATTAAACAAAACAAAAGTGAAGATGAATAAATTATGGCAGCTACTTTAGACTTAACGCAATTCCTAGAGTGTGAGACTCTGGCGACTGACATTGCGAATAAATATCAGACACTAGAGAACATGCGAAGCGGGTGGCTTACTCAGAAAAAAGAGATACAACAGTACATCTTTGCCACTGACACTACCACTACCACTAACGCCTCTCTTCCTTGGAAAAACAAAATACACATTCCAAAGCTGTGTCAAATCAGAGATAACCTACACGCCAACTACATGGCTGCTCTACGCCCTAACGACAACGCTATTGTTTGGGAAGGTGACGACAACAACAGTGAGATTCACGAAAAGCGTGTCACTATCCAAAATTACATGAACAACAAGATGAAACAAGGGGGCTTCTGGACAGAAGTTTCTAAGCTTGTTCTTGACTACATCGACTACGGTAACGTGTTTGCTATGCCTGTATTTGTGGCAGAGTACACCACTGACCCTCTTACAGGAGAAATGATTCCTACGTTCATCGGAGCTAAGGTTCAAAGAATTAGCCCGTACGACATCGTATTCGACCCTACAGCTCCTTCTTTTGCAGAAAGCCCTAAAATTGTCCGTTCGCTTGTCTCCATCGGCACACTAGCTGCTGAAATTGAAAACAAACCAGAGCTTGCCTACAGGCAGGAAATCTTTGACAAGATGATGGAGAACAGAAGGGCGTTTGCTCCTCACACGGCAGGAGACTTTGTAAAGAACTCCACGTACAACTTTGATGGGTTCTCAGGGTTCTGGGAATACTTCAACAGCGACTACGTAGAGATTCTAGACTTCTACGGAGACATCTACGACAAGGAAGAAGGAAAGCTTTACAAGAACCATCTCATCTCTGTTGTGGACCGCTCTTACATCATACGAAAAGAACAGAACGACAACTGGCTTGGAGTGCCTCCTATCCGCCACGCAGGATGGAGAGTAAGACAGGACAACCTGTACGCTATGGGACCACTAGACAATCTAGTAGGACTACAGCACAGAATTGACCACCTTGAGAACGCTAAAGCAGATGGCTTTGACCTTATCGTACAGCCAGTTCTTAAAGTAACAGGTTTTGTAGAAGACTTTGACTACGGACCCGGAGAACGTATTCACGCTGGTGAAGAGGGTGACGTACAGTTTATGTCTCCTGATGTCACGTTCCTACAGGCAGACAGCCAAATGGCTATGTACGAAGCTAAGATGGAAGAAATGGCAGGTGCTCCTAAGCAAGCTATGGGTTTCCGAACTCCCGGTGAAAAGACTGCTTACGAAGTACAGATACTAGAGAATGGCGCAAATCGCATCTTTCTTAACAAGACTGCTTATTTTGAAGAGATGTTCCTTGAGCCTCTACTCAATGACATGCTTGAGATGTCTAGACGCAACTTAAATGAAGTAGACAACATTCGAGTTCTAGATGACGAAACCCAAGCAGTAACCTTTGAAAAGATTACAAAGGAAGACATCACAGCTAGAGGTAAGCTTCGTCCTATAGGTGCCCGTCACTTTGCTCAGAACGCCAACATACTACAGAACTTCACTAACTTTGCTGCTTCTGCTCTTGGCCAGAACCCTCTTATTACTTCTCACTTCTCAGGCAAGAGAATGGCTCAAGCAGTTGAAACACTACTTGGTGTAGAGAAGTACAAGGTTTACCAACCTAATATTGGACTGTACGAAGCTGCTGAAATGAAACAGATACAAGCTTCACTAGACCAGTCACACATGGAAGAACAAACAGCCGGAATGTCTCCTGAGGATGCTGCAATGGCAACTCAAGGTATGATGGCACAACAAGCCGAAGGACAACCTCCTGCATGAATACCTTCCTTTTAGCGGGTTCTAGCCCACAAGAACATGAACAAATTAAACTTTTTTGGCTAAATAACAAAATAGTACTTGACAAATTGGTCAAAATGATGTATAATATGTATACAGAGGTAGAGAATGTATCTACTCCTGACTACGACAACCCTTCTTGGAGTCATAAACAGGCTCACTTAAATGGAAAAAAGGAGGTGATTAGAAGTCTAATTGGGTATCTTTCACTCGACAAGGATGAAAACCCTCTAACAAACAATTAAAAAGGACACTGACCAAGTGGATGTATTCGCTGACCAAGCACAAAATGATGATGTGACTATCGACACCCTAGTAGGTGAAGGTAAAAAGTACAGAGATGTATCTGAATTAGCAAAGGCTTATATCAATGCTGACTCACACATTGAAGAACTCCGCAGAGACTTAGCACAGTCACGCGCGAGAAGTGACGCAGAGAAGAATCAGGAACCTGTAGTTCCGACTCAGCAGCAACAGTCTGACCCGACACCCGCTGTGACTGAGAGACCACAGAGTAATGAGGATTTGCGAACACTAGTTGGAAGAGAACTAGAAGCTCTAACACAATCGAAGAAGTTTGAACAGAACGTAGAATCTACGGCTCAAACTCTGGTACAACACTTTGGTGACGCTCAAAAGGCTAACCAAGCTGTCAAAGACAAGGCAAGAGAACTTGGGGTTGACCCCGAATGGCTGAGAGATTCAGCGGCTCGTTCTCCTAAAGCTTTCTACGCAACAATGGGCATTGACCCTGAGCCAGAAAGACGGGACACTAGCACTCCTGCCCCTCGAAGTGAAATTCGTCTAGACAGTACCCAGAGCAACGGCAAGAAGAACTACGCCTACTTTGAAACCATTCGTAAAAGTGACAAGGGCCAATATTACTCTCAACCTGTGCAAAATGAAATGCATCGACTCGCTAAAGAAATGGGCGACGCATTTTACGCTTAACCTTAATAACTTAAACACACAGGAGTTAATAATATAACATGGCAGGTATGACAACCGCAAATACTGGTGCTCTCATGCGTGCAAATCTGTGGTCCAACCAACTTAAAGATACTTTGATTGATGAGCTTGCTGCTCAGAAATACGTAGCTTGGATGGACTTCCCAGATGGCACGACTTGGAACATTCCGTCGATTGGCGACTTGGACGCATCAGACTACGTAGAAGATACTGCAATTGAATACACCCCTATGGATGTGGGTAACTTCACTTTCAGCATCACTGAATACAAGCAGAGCGCAACGTACATCACTAACAAGCAACGTCAGGATTCGTACTACAGCTCGATGCTTGAAGCAATGTTTGTTCCAAAGGAGCAGAGAGCAATCTCGGTAGCCCTTGAAACCGACATCTTGGAGCAGGGCCAACCTGGTACTCCTAATGGACAGACTGCAAACAATGCTAACGTAATTAACGGTGCAGACCATCGTTGGGTAGGTAGCACGGTAGTTAACTCTGTTCGCACTCTTGGTATTAAGGACTTTGCCAAGGCTCGTTACTCGCTTAAGAAAGCTAACGTGCCCGACCAGAACCTTATTGCTATTGTTGACCCTTCGGTTGAATACCACCTTGGTACGCTAACCGGCTTGGTTGACTTCTCGTTCAACCCTAAGTGGGAAGGCATTGTTGAAACCGGTATTGCAACTGGTATGCGATTCACTCGTAATATCTTTGGCTTTGACGTGTATGAAAGCAACTACCTCCACACCCTTGTTGCATCGGAAACGATTAACACTGTAGCCTCAGGCGCAAATGCCAAAGCTAACTTGTTCTTCTCCGCTGCTCCCGGTATGGAAAAGCCTTGGGTTGGCTCGATGCGCCAGATGCCAAAGGTTGATGGTGAGTACAACAAGGACTTCCAACGTGAAGAGTATGTTACGACTGCTCGTTGGGGTGTGAAACTTTACCGTCAGGAAAACTTCATTACCGTTCTTTCGTCCACCAATGTTATCGTATAATTGAAAGGACAAATAGAATATGGCATGGACTAATCCAGACGGCTTGACAGTTAGATTCGACAAAGAAGTAGGTACTCGTGGTTCTAGAGCAGGTGTAACAACCGGCGCTGGTAAGCTTCGTGAACTTGTTCTTGAAGTAGAACTAACTGGTGCAGCCCGCACTATCTTCACCGCCGACCCCGGCAACACGGGTACAAACACCGCTTTCAGCGATGGCTTGAATACCCCTCTTCCCGCAGGTGCAGTAATCCACAGCCAGCGAGTAGTTGTTCTTACGACTCCTGCTGGTGGTACTAACTATGCAGTTGGTACTTACTTGGAAAACGGCACTGCTGACAACGCGATTGGTATTCGTACCACTCTCGGTGCAGACGGTACTCAGATTGGTACTCAGCTTACTGCTGACCGTTATGTCTCAGTCGTTACCACTGGTGTTTACACCGCAGGTAAGATTAAGATTATTGTCGAGTACATGACTGCTTAATACAGCTTCGGCTGCTTGGGGGAGTTGGTCTGAACCGCCTCTCCCCCTTTTTTAAGTATATAAAATAAGAAGGATTCTCTAATTGGCTCTACATAAAGACTTAACAGGAACCGACCTGCACGAGCCAAAAGGGGCTGCTAGTGCAACTAGTGGTCAGGTATACGTAGCAAACGGTGCAGGCAGTGGTGTTTGGACAAGTAAAAATGGCGACATACTAAACGCCAACGTCTTCTCTCTAGAAGGGCATATAGACGATTTAGGCACAGCAGGGAGCTCGTGCTTTTTCTATGTTCAACAGAAGTCAAAGATGACTAAACTGGCTTGCGTTACTTACGCAGCTTTAACAGCAGCAAACGCAATTCTAACAATTTACATTAACGGTGTTCTTTTTGCAGATTCGCTTACTGTCCCCTTCACTGGTTCAAGTGTAGGAGGTAACGCATCAGTTGTAATAGGAACTGTCCACACGATTACAGCAGGTTCAGTAATTGAAATTCGCTCTGATGGTGGCCCAACTAACGCAGTCAAAGGCTCGGTTAGCTTGTTCTTAAGTAATGTAGCTTAAGCACTATGTCAACAGAAAACTCTGACAAACAGCTAGAAGACCAGCTTCTCTATAAACTAGGTTCATTGGAGGCTTTGGTCGTAAACGGAATGAGACGAATAGACGAACAGTTAACCGTACTAGTAGACAATTTCATAAGACATCAAGAAAGTTCAAACCAAGAAGTAGCTGACCTAAGTGCTAGAGTCACAAAGCTTGAAACTTGGAGAACTTGGTCTAAAGCCCGTATAGCTACGGTGATTGGTGTTATAACAATTCTTTGGACAGTATTCGCTAGAGACATTCAATTTTTAATTAATGGACCCGCATCCTAATGACTAATGTAACCACCACTGATATTTCCGCTATTAACAACAGCAGCACTGTAACTGCTATCAACGCCAACACGCAAAAACTCAGAGATGAGTTTGAAAAAGTTGTTTACAAAGACGGTAGAGAAGAGCTTACTGGTAATCTAGATGCTAACAGCAAAAGGATTATCAATCTTCCTAATGCCATCTCTAACGGAGAGCCTACGACCCTTGGACAGCTTAATGCTTTGTTCTCGTCTGTAGGGACTGGTGATGCAGGGCTTATTGCAGAGACAGCCGCGCGTGTAGCAGGAGACGCTCTTATCCGAGCTGACCTAGCCTCAGAGACTCTTGGTGACACTCTTGTAACTACCAAAGCTAATATCACTACTGGAGCCACTGCTAGAACGGTAAGAGCTAAGATTGGTGACGACATTGACATTAAAGATACTGGTGCAGTAGGTCTTAACGGAGCAGGAGATGCTGCTCTTCTTACGACTCTTCTTACTAAAGTACAGCCGGGACAGACCATCAAAGGACGCAGAGGTAGTGGGGCCGCTGCTGCTTTCAAGACTACAAATGCTGCTCTTACTCTAGCTCGTCAAACAGACCTTGACCTTGAGCACGGCATTGACATTAGAAACGACCAAACAACTGGCCAGCGAAGCAACGCACTTACCGTTGGTGTCAAGTTCACTGACGCACACAAAGGCACTGGTACTAGTGGTGTCGATGCTAACTTCCCTGACAAAGACCCTAACACGATAGGTGAGTTCAGAGGCGGTTGGCTTAAAGGCGGTCACATCTTCACAAACAACCTTACAACGGGTCTAAGTGACAACCTTGCAGGTTCGTACGGTATTGACGTTAACACTGTAGACGGTAAAGCGACTATTGGCTTGACCATCGAAAAGATGCGCTTAAGCGGTGGTTTTGGAGCTGTAAGAGCAACTAGCTCAGGCAGCGGTAGAGAAGTCCAGTGGTTACAGATTGTACGCTGTACTCTTGGTAACGGTGTAACCTTTAACGCAGAAGACGGTTGTATCGTAACTGACTGTGTTAACACGGGTCTTAATCCCGGTGTAACCTTTAACCTTACAGACGGTGCATTTAACTGTGGTGTCTTTAGAGGTACAATTGCTAATACCGAAGGTGCTATCGACATCCAGAATGGTAGCTGCATCAAGATTCAGAATGTTCAGATGGAACACTCGAACACTCTTGATAGCGGTCTTCCTTCGCCTGTCAATCCACAGACGTATGGCGCACACGTAATCATTCGAGGTACAAACTACAAAGCAATTGGTAACGAAGTAACTGGTGCCAACTTTGGTGCTGGTACTAACATCGCTAACACCTTTGCTATTGCTAACGCTAGACAGACTAAGATTTACAGCAACCAGTGGAATGTTGCCGGTCCTACGGGTCTTGGTAACGACCTTCTGCTTGTTAGAGACCCTACTGACGCAAACAAAGACGCCTACGATACAATCCTAGGTTACGACCAAGTTCTTAGAGGTGTTCGAGCAATTCAGCCTTTTGGTGTGATGACCGACACTTCAAGACGCATGGTTATCAGTCAGACGGGTGGCGCTCTTAGACAGCCTCACAGAGGCATCTGGTTCCCACTGTTCTCACTGTTGACAGCACCGGCTGCTGGTCTTGCTGATGGAAGCATCGAGGCAATGATTGAGCACAGTGGTCATCTCGCTATTGAAGGAAGCCTTACAAGAGCTACTTTCTTCCCTGATGGTCTTTCTATTGCTACGTTCCCTACTTGGATGTTGCCACACAGGAATAAGTTTATCCTTGTTCACGGTACAGCCGGACAGACTGCTACCGCTTTCTTGAACGTGTCTACAGGGGTTCTTTCGATGAACTCTGGTGGTCTCGCTGCTAGTACGACCCTGTACTTTGGCAATACATGGCACGCAATTACTAACCCTAACTACATCTCAGGGCTTTAATACTCTATGAAAATGACGCTCCTTGAAATGACTCAGAACATCTTGTCTGCTTTAGACAGTGATGAAGTCAACTCTATCTCGGACACTATCGAGTCGCTTCAAGTTGCGTATGTCATCAAAGAGACTTATGACGAACAGTTTAACAACATTGAAATACCAGAGCTGAGAGGTTTAATTCAGTTGAACGGTATCTCGGATGTAACTAAACCGAACTACATGAAGGTTCCAGACGCAGTTAAGAACTTTGAGTGGATTAAATACAGAGACGACAGAAACAGCAACCGCTTTACAGACGTCATGTACGTAAGTCCTGATGAATTTCTAGAGATGCAGTTTCAGTATTCTACGACTAGTGACAACGTATTTCTAACCACTGACCCTGTATCAGGTGTCCAATATTACATCAAGACAAACAAAGCCCCTACATACTACACCAGCTTTGACAACAACTACCTCGCTTTCGACTCTTACGACAGTGTTTACGAGAATACTCTTCACTCTACAAAGAGTGCAGCCTTTGGAACTAAGGAGTTTTCCTTTCCTCTTGTAGATACTTTTATACCTCCTATTGAAGCCAGTCTATTCCCTCTTCTTCTGGCAGAAGCGAAGTCAGTTTGTTTTATGAACATCAAGCAAACAGGGTCTTCTAAGGAAGAGCAAAGAGCTAGGCGACAAAGAATAAGGATGCAGAATGACCAGTACAAAGCAAAACCGGCCCAAGCAAGAAGGTTTGGAACAGACAGAAACTTTGCAAGAAACAGATAAATATTTAAGTGAAAGAGGAACAGAATTTCAAATTGTTCCTTTGACAAATGGCCTACACACGGTCAAGATGTTAAAGGGGGGAGCAAGTCCTCCCATTTGTTCTTCTAGCTTCACCTCGTACAGGTTAGCAGCCGCAGCTTTAGAGGAATACATTAAGACTACTGACCGCAACGGTTACGCACAGTACCCTTCTAAAAAGAGTTAATATGCCTAGAGCTAAAGACGTTAAACTATACAGGACATTCGTACGTGGTCTTATCACGGAAGCGGGTTATTTAACGTATCCAGAAGATTCTTCTAGTGACGAGCTGAACACCATTCCAACTAGGAAAGGCAACAGAACTAGAAGATTTGGTATTGAATACGAAGATGGTCGAACACTAGTTCCTATTGTAAACTCAGGTAATGAGGTTATGAAGGAGTTTGTTTGGAAGGCTGTAGACAACATAGCTTTTAAAAACTTCCTTTGTATTCAAATAGGTACGGTTATTCACTTCTTCTCTCTTGATGCTAACCCTGTAAGTGACAGCTACATGCCTTGGACAGTTGACCTGCTGGAGCACATCTCTGCTGGTTCAACCGTAGCGCAAGTTCAGCAGAATACTGTGGAGTTTGCTTCGGGAAAGGGATACTTGTTTATTGTACACCCGTACGTTGAGCCACTAGTTGTTGATTACAACAGTGAAACCAGTGAACCAACAGTTACTAAAGTTGTTATTCAAATTAGAGACTTTGAAGGATTGAACGACGGACTGGCTAATGACCAAGAGCCTTCTAACTTGAGTAAAGAACATCACTACAACCTTCTTAATCAAGGATGGGGTCTTCCCGGTACAACTGTTCCCGGTGGTGTTACTACTGACCAGCCTCCTTTCTACCAGAATCCTTTTGACGGTGTTGGTAAGAAGTACAACCCGACCAACGATGAAGTAGAACCGTAAAACTATGGCAATTGAACCTATCTCTCAATTCTACGCAGCTTTAAAAAGGTATCCCGGCAACAACAAGCAGTGGTGGGTAGCTAAGGCTGGAGCAGATGAAGTTGGTCCCCCTGCTGTCGCTGCTGGAGATTTTCTCCCTCTTGTTCTTGACAAGGTTTACAGTGGTAACAACAGAGCGCCTAGAGGGCACTTTCTTCTTAATGCGTTCTACAGAGACAGAAGCCAAGCTTCCGGTATTGCAGACATACCTGCTGTTGACACAAAGACAAGACCAGTTACGGTTTGTTTCTTTAGTGGTAGGACTTGGTTTGCTGCTAACAGTGAAGTTTACTACAGCCAGATTATAGACGACAAAAGTAAGGCAGGTCTTTGTTATCAGGAAGCTGACCCTACATCAGAAGATATTTCAGACTTGATTGCTTCGGATGGTGGTAACATTCCAATACCAGAGGCTAACAAGATTGTCAAGCTTCTTTCGTTTAGTAACGGTGTGTTTGTATTTGCTACTAACGGTGTGTGGTTTATCGGCGGTGGTAACAGTGGATTCTCTGCTACAGACATTCAGATAACCAAGGTTAGTCCGTACGGTACTAATAACCCTAACTCTATTGTACAGGTTAGTGACTCAGTGCTGTGGTGGAGTGAGATTGGGATACAGGCGCTAGAACAGGCCAGTGGTCAGTTTGGCCCTATTCCCGGTAAGTTTGGTAACACTAACATCGCAGAACAGACAATCCAGACTTTTTACAATGAAATACCCCAACAATGCAAGGCTAATGCAAAAAGTGAGTATGACCCTAAGAATAACATTGTTCAATGGCTTTACAGTGATGACAACAATGCTCCTACTAACTATAATAGAATACTTGTCTACGATGTAACTCTTCAAGCTTTTTACCCTTGGAAGATTTCTAGAACAGCTTCAAGCCCTATTATCAAAGGAGTATTTCTTGAAACAGATTATTTAAATCAAACAATTTTAGATAACGTAACAACAGGCGCAGGAATCGTTACAGATAATTCTGCTGCGGCTGTCCAAGTACAATCTATTACTACAACACTTGCAACAAGACCAACTAACTTGACTTACATAACAAGAGTTGGAACTTCTAATGTTACTTTCTCTAAATTTAACAACAGAGCGATGGTAGACTGGAAAACTTTTGACGGAGTAGGTTTGACTTACGACTCGTTCATTGAAACAGGTTTTGAGCTGAACAACGACGCAATGAGAAAGAAACAAGCTGTTTACGTCACAGTGTTCTTTAGAGGAACAGAAGACGACGTAGCAGGGGTTCCTTCTTCGTGCAGGTTCCAAGCTAAATGGGATTGGTCAGCCAGTTCTAATTCAAACAGATGGTCTACAGACGTAGAAGTTTACAGACCTAAAAGCAATTTAAGCCCATCTACTATGCCGGTGGTCTTTAGCAAAAATAAGGTAAGAGGTAGTGGAAAAGCAGTACAGTTTAGATTTGGAAACAACGTCGCAAACTCCAACTTTGACCTTTTGGGTTGGGCCGTTACGTATGCAGGAAACACCGACGCTTAAACTTCTTTATGAAGATGAGGAAGGTCTTGCGTACGTACACATAGTACAAGATAAGTTAGTAATCCACAGTCACATTAAAGTAGAAAAGACTTTAGAAATTATCAAAAAGGCCCGTCAAATCTCAATGCTGATTGACGACATGTTCAAAGAGAAAGGTGTTAAAGAACTTTACACTTGGGCTACGTCAGAAGAAGAAGAACGCTACAACGAATACCTAGGATACGCACTAACAGGAAACGCAATTACTATTGAGGGCTACGATGGTCCAGAGATACTAGAATACCGCAAGGAACTTTAAAGACATGCCAGCAGTCCCAGTCATCACCGCCGTTGCCGCAGTAGCAGGTGCAGGGGCAGCAGTCTACGGTACAGTAAAGTCGGTACAAGCCCAGAAGAAAGCTGCTAAGGCTAATCAAGAGCAGTTCAAATACCAGCGTGCTATGGACAATAACAGAGCCGCTAGAGAACGAGTACAAGCAATTAGAGCAGCTAGACTGTCGTACGGCGCAGCTTCACAGACAGCAGTTAACCAAGGTGCAGAGAACTCCTCAGCCTCTCTTGGCGGTCTTGGCTCCATTGCCACTCAGTTGAACAGCAACCTTTCGTTTCTTGACACTAACAACAGAGTGTCTGATTTGGCTACAGCAGCAGGGGCTAGAGCAGCTAAATTCGGAGCAGCAGCAGAAGTTTATGGCGCAGTAGCTAACTTCGGTATGCAGGTATTCAGTGCAGCCGGTGGTACTGGCGCATTTAAAAAGTAAGGATGAGTTTTGGAAGATTTTGAAATCAATACAGCGCCGTTGCAGCCAAGCCCTGACATCAAGAGCGTGGATGTACCCCCGTCTGAGAATTTGTTTGACGACGTAGGTAAAGACGCTGGTGATGTAGATACTTCTTTGTTTTCACAAGTAACTGGAGAAACTACAGACCCTACAGCAAGAACAGCCCTTCCTACGAACACTCTTCTTGTAACTCTTGCACAAGTTACTTCTAAGACTAACCCTAGTTTACAGCTTCTTGATGAAAACCTTGAAGCAGCTAGAGCACTTATTGAGAATGGTCAAGAGCTTGCTCTTAGAACTAAGATTGTATCTGAACGTCAAATAAATCAGATGATGAACCTCGACCGTCTTAAGAGAGATGAAAAACCTTTTATGACTCCTGAGCAAATACAGAGTGTTGATGACGCTTACAACAATCTAGCTCAGTGGGACAAAGAAGAAAAAGCTCAAATAGCTCTTGAAGAGAAAGCTGTTGAGACTATTCAAGACATGGCTGCTAGAGACCCCGTACAGGCTAAGGTATTGCTTGATAACCTGTCTATGGGTGGTGCAGAACAAGTCATGCGTGACTACAACGCCAAGATGCTTATTCTTTCTCAAAGAGCAGAAGAGCTTGACGAAGAGTACAAACAAAGTGGTTGGGGAAGATTTGCCCTTAATCAAATTCTTTCATTGGTTCCTATTAACTACAATCTCCAGAGGGCTGGTATTGTCAAAGGAGCTGACACAGGTTTTCTAGACTTTTTTCTGTCTGGTAACAATCTTGCCAAACAGAGCCAAGCTTTGATGAACCCCAACATGACTGTTGAAGAGTTTGCAGAGTACGCCTCTAAAGATGGTGAGTTTATGACAAGCCTAAGAGACAACGCCACTTCTTTCTTTGAAATAGGAGACCCCGGAGCTGCTGTAGACCTTCTTAGTTCTTTGACTGCACAGAGTGATAGTGACAGAGAGTGGGCTAATGCTTGGGGTGTAGCAGAACCTCTTATGGTTGTTCCTTTTGGAAGAATAGGTAGTACTGCTAAAACTCTTATTCGTTCTGGTGCTCGTAAGGAAGCTCTTGAGCTTATGTCTAAGGCGTCTGAAACTCTTGTAAGAGAGGGGCCAGAAGCTATGATTAAGAAGACTACTGTTACTCCTGATGACCTTACTGCTGCTAAATCAATCTCTTTAGGAGACCCGGCAGCTAACAGCGACTTCTCAGTCCCTCTTGCAATGGACCTCGCAACACGAGAAGAAGCAGCTAGAAAAGCTATTGACGAGCTTCCCGGAATTATGAGAGAGAACAGCCGTCTAACTCCTGATGAATTGTTGGCAGCTTACGAATCAAAAGTAAGCCAGCTTTCAGAAGACCTTGGTGTTCCTATCAAGGATTTTAAACTTGTTAACGAAACACTTGCAACAGGTAACAGAGTTAATGCTGTTGAATACGTGGTAGGTAAGAAAGCTGGTGGAGGCTATGCCTCTAAGCAGAACGCAGAAAAAGCTGCTACATCTAGAGGACTAGCTGGAGATGCTTTCAGAGATGAAAGTGGTCAGTGGTTCGTGCGTGGGAAGGCTTACATTGATGAAACAGGTTTCACTACTAATGCTTTCCATGAACCTACTCAAGGTTTCCTTGGAAGTCTTGTAGGTCGCTGGACTAGAAGTGCTGCTAGAATCTCTGCTTCTGAAATACACGGTAAGTCGGTTCAAGCTGGTTCAGCTATTCAAAGACAGCAGAAGGTTCTTGGAAAAGAAATAGACGGAACCTTTAAGAGTCTTCCTTCTAGAAGCCAAGAAGTTGTACAGCAAGTTGCCCTTGTTGGGGCTAACAAAGCTAAGTGGTGGAGCGACGAAGAGTTTAGCGCACTGGTTCAAAGAGGTTACGGTAGAGACGCTACTGAGCAAGAGCTTAAAGCTTATCAGAAATTGCAACTGTACAATGACATGGATTGGGTTCTTAGAAATGACCAGAAGTTTCTTGAGAAAGCCATTAGAGGTAATGAGTCTGTAGGGTTTACCACAAGAAACGGTGAACGCTTTGACATTGAAGGTGTTGTTAACTACAAGCCTAAGGTTAAACCAGACCAAAGAATTTACAACGTAAGTGACAACACTCACTACGTAAGCGGTCTTAATCCTCTTACAGATGCAGAGTTTGTAAGACTTTCTAATGAGGGTTACGTACTAGTTAAACCAAATGAAGCAGTTAAGTTTGCAGATGGAACGACTATTGACCACATAATGATGAGAAGAGCTGACGCTGAAATCGGTCCTCTTTCTCGTACGCAGTTAGCTTACAGTGAAGGAGGCCACAGACTTTACACAGATAAGTACTTCATTAAGCAAGCTTCTGTAGGTCGTCAAGCAGATACAGGAACCGAGTTTCTAAACAACCCTAACGTATTTGCAACTGCCAAGAACATTGCAGAAGCTAAGTCTTGGGCTAACACTATGGAAGCCGCTAGACTTGCTGTTAAAGAAGGGCGTCTTACTACTGGCCACGAACTAGATGAACTTATCTTTAAGGGTGACGCAGGTTTCCCAACAGGTGATGAGTTTCTTGATGGTATCTCTAAAGGAACGATTGACAAGAACAATCCTTTTGAAGCTGTGTACGACAGAGAAATGCCGTCTGCTTACAACAAGCCTTCGGAAAACATCAGTAGCTTTGTAAACGAAGATGAGATTGGTTTTAACGGATACTACAGAACTACAGGCAAGCTTTACACGTCTAGCAAAGGTAACATCCTTCCAGACACTAAAGGCAACATCGCAACTACTGTAGACCCGTACGAAGCTTTAAGCACTTCGCTTAAGCAGATTAGCCGTCAAACTGGTTTGTTCAACTACAAGGAAGAAGCTCTAAAAAGGTTTTACACTTCGTTCAAAGACAGTCTTGATATTCCTTCTGACGCTACAAGCGACTACGCTAAGTTTATGAACGCAAAGCCTAAGAACTCTTTGTCTCTTCAACAGAAGAATGTCATTGAGTCTCAAAGAGCTGCTATTAAGAATGTCCTTGGTTTCCAGACTCCTTTTGAAGAAGGGATGCAGCAAGCTTGGAGAGGGGTAGCAGAACAAATTCTAGGAGACGGTACTAACGCAGCAAGAGTTCTTTCTCACGATGTTATCAACTGGAGTAGAACAAAGAACCCTGTAGCGGCTCTAAGAGGTATTGCTTTTGACATGAAGCTTGGTCTTTGGAACGTAGGCCAGCTTCCTATTCAGGTTGCTACTATGTTCTCTGCACTGGCACTAAGTCCTAGAGCAGGTCTGAAAGGTTTTGCTACTCTTCCTCTTCACGCCTACCTTCTTAAAGGGGGTAGTGAAAATGTACTAGACGTACTGACTAAAAGAGGTCTTGGTAAAGCTGCTGGATTTAAGTCTGACGAAGAGTTTAAACAGTACGCTAGGTCCGTACACCAAAGTGGGTTCATGGACATGGATGGTAGTCACGTTATGATTGGTGACAACGGTAGTGCCAGCGTGTACGGGTCTTTTGGGGAGAAGGTTGACAGAGTTAGAGAGAACGGAAGAATGTTCTTCTACGCTGCTGAAACTATGAACAGACTAGTAGCTTACAGGATTGCTTGGGATGAAGTTCTTGAAAGTGGATTGAAACCCGGTATGGATAGGTTTAATTCTACTGTCCTTGGTATTGCTGATGACTATTCGTTTAACATGACCAAGGAAAGCTCGGCAGCTTGGCAGAAAGGTTTGATGTCAATTCCTACACAGTTCTGGGCGTACAACCTAAGAATGATGGACCACATGATTGGTGGTAGGTTTACTGGTGCTCAAAAAGCTCGTCTTATTGGTATGAACTTAACTCTTGGAGGTGTTGCTGGTATACCTGTTCTTCCTGCTTTGTACACTA
>JANMRU010000031.1:0-6581 GCA_031388585.1 Pseudanabaena sp. SOY_30_concoct_251
CAATAAAATTCACCCGCACTCGTTTCTTTTGACTCAAGTGCATCTCTGGAGTTTGACCCACGGGGGCGTAACCTCGACCCGAGTGATCGTCAGAACGCAACCCAGACTCATCTCCCCAAACAAATTCCAGATGCCATCATGTCCATCGCCTAGACAAGAGACAATCTCAGAATTTGGCTGTTGTTGTACCCAATTAATTAAGGCTTGATTGTTCAGGAAATAGGCGACCACAGCTTGTCCATGGAGGGTAACTGCTTTGTAATCTTTCCATTCGCTTTTTAATCCTTTCTCTGTCCGCAGTCGGACTTTACCTCCGTCTAGGCTTGCCTCTTCCACTTCTTCACTCACCACAACTTCCCAGAAGTTGTGGCGTTGTACGTATCTCTGTTGGCTGCTGTGGCTAATCTCCATTCCTGTCAATTGTTTGACATTCTCCACCGTCCTTGCGTAGGATTCGTTGGCACTTACTAGCAAACAGCATTTTTCTAGCTGAGGACTTATCTGGGTTCGTGCTTTTACCTGTAACCGTTTGGCTTGTTTGCTGGTGATTTTTAAGTTGCCGATGCAACTTTTGAGATGTCTTTGTTTCCCTGCTCTTGTCCCACTGCTTTTTTCGGCAAAAAAAATCCAATGTTCGGGCTCACATTTTCCAGTACTTGCTCTCGCACCGCTAATTCTATTCCTGCTAGCGTTTTTAACTGCTCGGCATCTTTTTCATGCGCATTCCTATACAGAATCTCGGCAATCTCCAATGTACAGGCTTCCAGCCTTTTTTGCTCTTCTGGTGTCATTGTATTCTGGGCGTACTTCCTCTACATTATCTTATGCTTAATGTGTAAGTATTTATACTTAACGCCAAACTGAGATGCTCCCAACTTAGTCACTCCGTATTAGTGGCATGACAATCTGGGTAGATACATCTGTCTCCTGCAATTTCAGCTTGGATTGCAAACACATTTGGAGTCGCAGCAGTAGCATTACGCGACCTTGGGTTAAGAGGTGCCGAAGATCCTGAAATCTTTGAAGCCGCAAAAGCTCAGGGAGCTATTGAGATGAATAAGGACAGTGCCTTTGTTGATTTAGTTGAGAGACTTGGTTCACCGCCACAGATTATTTGGTTGACTTGCGGCAATACCTCCAATGCTCGGTTGCGCGAGATTCTAAGCGTAACATTACCTAGAGCATTAGAGCTTTTGGGAGCTGGTGAGACATTAGTGGAAATCACGGGAAACTAGCGGTGCAGTCTAACGTTCCAGCTGAGCGGCTGCAAGTAACTTCTACGACCCAATCAAGATCTCTCAACAGCCAGCTCCAGCAAGCTGGCTGGCAACTACCTGAATCAGACTGACATCAGCCCAAGCTGCTGCATCACAGCCAGTAAATTACAGTCGTACCACGACTCCACAATCTTCTCTTCAGCAATCCGTAACAAGTTGAAATCATTGATGACCACTGATTTACCTGTGGGTGGAATGCCCATGAATTCACCTGTGTGGGTGCCTTTGAGAGTTGTTCTATAGACAACTTTGTCTCCTTCAGCAATCATGTCTTCGATCGTGTGCTGAATGTTTGGAAAGCCTTGGAACAGGGAAGCATTGAATGCCTTGTTTGCTGCCAATCCTACAATTGGGTTTGGATTGCTGTTGAAATGATGAATGATATCATTAGCCATTAATTCGTCCCAAGTCTTTTCCCAATTAGGTTCGGTGCCCCAACCTTCTTGCGCCAAGCGTAGCGCAATTAATTTATTTTGTTCTATTTGGGTCATCATACTTTTCCTCTTTCGATCTGCCATACAGTCGTGTATGGTAAAACTATAGCAACGTCATTTGAGGATGTCAATACACTACTGTATGGGAAAAGAAATCGCATCAAAATTAGGTCGGCAAGACTGGCTGAATATCGGCATCCAAACCCTTATAGAAAAAGGAATTGAGGCAGTTCGGGTTGAGCCTTTAGCCAAATTATTAAATGTGACCAGAGGTAGTTTTTACTGGCACTTTAAAAACCGAGACGATCTTTTAGAAGAAATATTGAATGAGTGGGAGGCTCGTAATACCAAAAACATTATTGAGCAGATTGAAGGCTTAAACAGTTCTCCTAGCGCCAAATTATTGAGTTTGTTAGAGATTGCTGCTGAAGACAACAATCTCTTGGAAAAGGCTGTCCGAGTTTGGTCGGTCAATGATGCTAGGGCGGTAGGAGCGATCGCGCGCATTGACCAACAGCGATTAGATTATCTTCAGAATTTGTTTCTACAGCTTGGGTTTTCAGAGATAGATTCCAAAGTACGCGCCCAAATCGCTTACTCTGTAAGGCTAGGTTGGTTTGTCATGGCATCTTCAAGCTACGCATCAGAGCGTTTGACGGAAATCAGACTCGTCCACGCTATTTTGACTCAAACAAATAATCTTGAAGTGCTACCCCAACCATTAACTGAAGCCAGCTAACAACGGCATTGGATCTAAACGGCGCTCGTTTATCGTTAGGATTCAGATCTTATTTGCGTCGGCTTAACCGAGTCTTTATTAGGTAGGACGATATTCAGTCCTTTCTTCCAATTCGTGAAACTGGACATGGCTTGAGATTGGGTAAATGTCAGCTAGCTTCTGACTATAGCTTTGAGCCAAGAACTTGAGTTCTTGGCGATTGGATGTGTAAGTCTCACATAACAAAAAAATGGTATTGAAGCCTATATCTTTGCTTCAATACCATTCATTCATCATATATAGATAAGCGATCGCAGGCTAGTTGCGTCGATCGATCGCCTAAGGGTTTTGAGCCTTAGGGGGTTGGTAATATACCTTGCTACCCTCATCTGGCACAAAATGACAGTTCAGATAGGAGTTGATAAAAGCTTGCCAAATTGGCTGTTCGGACTTGCGATAGTGTTCGCCTAGGATTGGTTTAATCGCTGCGGTTGCCGTCTGCAAATGATAATGCGGCATACTCAAGAAAATGTGATGCGCTACGTGTGTACCAATATCGTGATGGATCGGATTAATGAAACCATAGTCACGATCGACTGTAGAAAGCGCTCCCTTGAGAAAATACCATTCGTCGCCACGATACCAGGGCACATCTGGCTCGGTATGGTGGAGGTATGTGACTAGATCGAGCCATACTACGAACACAATATATGGTGCGAGGTAATATTTCAGTAGAAATAACCAACCATGTTGATACGTTAAGAAACCCAGGAACCCAACCATGACTAGCCATAGGACAGCACTGATTGTAACGCCCAATCTCTCAGATGGCTTAAATAAAGCACTATAAGGGTTAAAATGCGACGCGCCCTCTCTAGCGGGAGAACGTTTGAATAGATATAGTGGGTAGGCAAATAGTAGGGCTATGCCATAGCGAATGATTTTTTCTGGCATGGGCATTGCCTGATATGTGGACTCGGTAACAGGATACCAAGATTCATCGGTATCAATGTTGCCAGTGTTGGCATGATGGGTGCGGTGGCTAATGCGCCAGCCGTGGAAGGGAACCAGAATCGGAATGTGACTGAGATGGCCGATCAGGTTATTTAGCCATTTGTACTTTGAAAATGAACCGTGGCCACAATCATGGCCGACTACGAACAATGCCCAAAACATCGTTCCTTGCATGAGCCAAAATATAGGGAAGAACCACCAGGAATTTAACTGAGCGGCGATCGCGTATAACCCCCCGATTATCGAAATATCCAAAAAAAAATAAAACAGCGATCGCGCTGCTGATGGTTCAAAGCATTGGGCTGGAATAGCGTTACGTAAATCTTGTATAGAGAAGGGTAGTTGTTCTGAGCGGGAAAACTGGTCTCTTGTGGCAGAATTACTCGGACTAGTAGCGTTTAACGTCACAAAACTCCTTGTCAGCAACGAAATTAATTATTGGGCTATTGTAGCTTCTATTAAGCTTCTATTAAGAAAAATTACGATTGTTACACATAATTAATAATGTTGCCCCTCAAAGATGATAGCCAACGCCAAGATCGTTAGCGGGTTTTAATTGAGTGGGGGCATTGCCCCCACGAAGGGGTAGAACTCCTCCTAACCTAATTGGTGAAAGATCGTTGTGCAGAAGCAACTAGATCAATGCAAACGATCGAGGCAATAATGTTGAGCGCTGATGCTCAGAAGACCTAGTGTTCTGTCAAGTAATAGTTTGGGGTTTTAGCCTTTCAAAAAATACACCACACTCAAATTTTTTGCCCTTCAATCAAAATAGACACACCTAAGCTGTGAAATTAAGAGATATATCGACAGACATATCTTTAAAATTTATGCTCCATAACCTATCGCAGAGATCCATCTTAAGTGTGAAGAAAGTTTTCCTTTTGTGACGAGATATGTCTAGAGGAGTATTGTGGCCTAGCGATCCCCTTGATAAGTTGAGTTTGTCCAAAGGCGATCGCTAATTAAGCGTTATTCGCAGTAGCCCATATGAAAGGAGTTTAACCTGATGATCGAAAATCTAATTGGTTGGTAGCTAACCCTTTCCGTATTGTCTTTGGCTCAATGCTCATCATCTAATCTCGATATCAATTTAGTCATAAACTGCTTTTTAAATTTTTGAATGTATCCTCTCCGATCTGCTAAAGCCCACATTTTAGTCACTATGGCATTGCAAGTATCTGGAAAATTATTCGCGACTTCTATTGCTGGTTCTGGTAATTGATATGTCTCAATATAGGAGTATCTGTCTTAACTCCACCAAATGAACCGTGTAATTAGGCAAATAGAAGATTGAATCAATCATTGGGATAACGATCAATCTTGTCGCGACTTAATGCTTCAGTTCTTGGCTGTGAGCTTATCTATTGACCAGATATTTCTTGCGACAAATGCTGATAGTGACTCCTCGAATCAAGGAGAAACGACGTGAATATAACTGGAAAAACCGCTCTAGTAACTGGAGCATCGCGGGGAATTGGGAAAGCGATCGCCCTAGAATTAGCAAAACAGGGGGCAAATCGCGTACTAATTTTGGCACGCAATCCTGAATCACTAGCCCAAGTTGCGGCAGAAGTCGAACAATATGGAACACAAGCTGTGATTCTAGTTGCCGATCTATCTAAGCCTGAACCGCTCAGTGCTGCGATCTCTCATGCTTGGCGAGATCATGGGCCCATTCATCTACTTGTAAACTGCGCTGGGATCGCTCATCAGTCAACTTTTTTGCAATCTCATCCTCGCAAGGTAAGAGAAGAAATTGGAGTCAATCTAGTTGGCTTTTATACAGTCACGCAGTTAATCGCCAAGCGCATGGTGAGCCAGCGTAATGGGGTAATTGTAAATGTCTCAAGTATGATGGGAAAACTTGCCGCGCCAACTATGGCAACTTATTCTGCTACCAAGTTTGCCATTCTGGGCTTGACCCAGGCTCTGCGCAGCGAACTAGCGATTCATAATGTGCGAGTGCTGGCACTATTGCCATCACTAACGGATACAGACATGGTACGCGAGATGGATTTATTCCGTTGGGTAATTCCCAATACACCTGAGGAAGTAGCCAGGGCTTTAGTTAGCGGGTTGCGAACTGAATCACCTGAAATCTATGTGGGATGGCAGGGGCGTTTAGCCGCGATCGCTCATCGCATTCTACCGAGGTTAACTGAGAGATTTATCCAAATGGCTGCACCTCAGCCGACATAGTGTGGCGATCCCCCACAGATAAATCATTAAAACCCGTGTGGGGGCTGCGCCCCTGTGACCAGCTTTTTGTGGTGGACTTGAACAAAAACAGCTGTAATTCACTACAAGTGTTAGCTAAAGCTGACTCTCTCTCCCTATGCATGGCAATATATTCCTAACTTCAACCCAAATTGCTATGCAGAATCCTACTTCTCCCCCACTATTTGTCCTAGCTTCAGCTTCACCAGCGCGACGATCGCTTTTGCAAAATGCTGGCTTTACCCCAGTTATACAGGTGAGCAATTTTGATGAAGACCAAATTCAGATGGACGATCCTTCGCAACTGGTGCAGGCGCTGGCACAGGGAAAAGCAGATGTTGTCGCCAAGGAGTTTATGGGGCAACATGCCTTAGTAATTGGTTGTGACTCTGTAATGTGGATGGATGGCGAAATTTATGGTAAGCCAGGCGATCGGGAAAATGCGATCGCTATGTGGTCGAAAATGCGTGGTAGAAGCGGCAAACTCTTCACAGGACATTGCCTGGTTGACGTCCAAAAACAGCGATCGCTCACCTATACTGCGCTCACAGTCGTGCATTTCGTTAATGCCACCGATGCTGAAATTACGAGCTACATCGATACGGGCGAACCGCTGCACTGTGCCGGATGTTTTACCTTAGAAGGTATGGGTGGTTTGTTGATTGAGAAACTGGAAGGCTGTCATACTAATGTTTTAGGACTTAGCTTACCCCTGCTTAGGCAAATGATTGGAGCCCTAGGCTATGCGATCGCCTTTAGCCCAGATCGCAAAGTAATAATTACATTGGATTAGCTCAATCTATCTTGACGGCTATTACTACCAGCAAAACTCACACACAGGCAAAATGCCTGTGATAATCTAGCAGTAACCAGCTTCACCAATTGTTAACCTATGAATCAATCCTACAGATCTGAACT
>JANMRU010000101.1:0-11610 GCA_031388585.1 Pseudanabaena sp. SOY_30_concoct_251
CAAGTTTATCCACTCTTCAGGAATTTTGCCACCAGCATTATTGCTAGTTAGGCGGAACGAGCATACCACGGACAGGTACTTTTGGGCTGAAAAGGGACTTTTCGGAGCACAGTACGTAGAAGAGAATCATTTTCTATTCCCTAGTCTCAGACCACCAGAAGATTGCTTAGAATTAGCAGGCTCAGTTCGGTAAACAAGAATTTAAGTCGAGCTTAATTTATTAAAATTTATTCCCCTACAATTTCTACTACAATTTTGCACCTGTCGTGCAAGTAGTAGAGTGGGGGGAAATTTTTTTATATTGGTTGTCCTAAAGAAATGAGGATGTGGTGCGTAACGCGCACTCCATCCTCACCCAAAATGGCATTACCTTTATACTTCAGATACGGTAGTTTTTGCAGTTAAGTCAAATTATGCTGAAGTCGTTAAAGATTGAAAATTTTCGTTGTTTCCAAACATTCGAGCTTCAGCAGCTTGGTAGATTAAACCTGCTTGTCGGCACGAACAATAGTGGCAAAACTTCAATTTTAGAAGCTATTCAACTCATTACTTCTCAGTCTAATCTTGAATCGTTACGAGAGGTAATGATTGGTCGGGGTGAATATATTTCAAGTGATGAGCGTGGTGTAGAGCGTGAGCTAGATGTTCGCCACCTTTTCTATGGTCATGAGATTGATATAGGTAGCAGGTTTTCTATAGTTGCTGGCAATCATAACAATGGAGAAGGAATAGTTATATCTGTAGAATATATAGATTGGACAGATAAGCAAGCTAACCAATCTAGATTTTTGTGGGATAGAGATTTTGAAGATTTACAACAAGTCGCATTGATTATTGAACGGTCAGGGCACAAGAGTGAAAGGATTGAGCTGCCATTATCTTCTGTTAATGGTCTTCGGTTTAATTACTTAGACCGAGGTCGCAAAGACTCCAAGAATTTAGCCGCAAGAACGCAATTTGTAACATCTTCTTCTTTGACAAAAGAAAAGATGATTGAGTTATTCGATCGAGTTGTTCTCACACCAGACGAAAATTTTGTTACAGAAGCCCTCCAGACAATTGAGCCAGGTATAGAACGTATTGCGAGTGTTGGTTCTGAAACGTATAGATATACTGAATATACTGAATCACGTAGCGGCTTCGTTGTGCGACTTTTCAATGGAGATCAACGTATACCAATTGGCAGCATGGGAGATGGAATATGGCGCATGTTAGGACTCACATTAGCGATCGTTAATGCCAGAAATGGTGTTTTACTAGTTGATGAAATTGATACTGGACTCCACTTTAGTGCTATGTCAAAAATGTGGAAACTAATTTGGGAAACAGCTAAGAGACTCAATGTTCAAGTCTTTGCCACAACCCATAGTAGTGATTGTTGGACAAGCCTAGCCGAAATTGCCAGCACTGAAGACCCAAGTGAGGAAGGCATTACAATTCATCGAATTGAGAAAGGCAAACCAAATAGTATTGTTTTTACAGAACGCCAAGTGGTAATTGCCGCTGAACAAGGAATTGAGGTGCGATAGAAAATGGCTGAAATCCATCCAAGTGTACTTCTTGTTGAGGGGAAGCAAGATGTTCGTGTAATCCCAGAGTTAATTGAAGCAAATGGTGTGAATTGGGGCACAAGAAAAAGCCCAATCGTCTATATTCGTGACTATGACGGCTATCAGAAGCTAGTAGATCCAGACGTGATTGCAACTGAATTGCAGGCTTCGGGACTCTCTACACTTGGCATAGTGGTTGATGCAGACGATAACCCTTTAGGACGCTGGCAGAGTATCAGAAGCGCTTGTTTAAAGAGCATTCCTGATATCCCAGATATTTTGCCAGAAGAGGGCTTGATTCACAGCACTCCCAATGGAATTAAGTTTGGAATTTGGATTATGCCCGACAACAAGATGCGTGGCATGTTAGAAACTTTTCTGACATATATGATTCCATCAGGCAGTGAAAAACTTTGGCAATATGCGCAAGAGGTAGCGAAAGAATCAAAAAGTAAGGGCGCAACATTCACAGAACCTCATCTTGACAAAGCAAATATCTACACCTGGCTAGCTTGGCAAGACCCTCCAGGACGACAACTACATCAAGCAATTATGGAGCGAATCCTAAATCCAAAACATCCAAATGCTCAAAAGTTTGTGACGTGGTTCAGGAATTTGTATGGTTTGATTTAAGTTGCCGCTGAACTTCATAATGCGCTCCAGTGCGTAGGTTGGCTTACTCAGTGAATAGAATGCCTGAGGGCAAATTGCTTATGAACATCATTGTCAGTGCGATAATTAAAACTTGTCAAGTATGGCCTAATTGTCTGGCTACCTATAAAAATAATTACCCTTAACGAGTTCCGCAATGACCGATCCGCAGATCCCGCTCTCCGCTCAAGTTAATCGGGCTGCATTAACGCCCATGATGCAGCATTATATAGAAACTAAGGAGCAACATCCTCAAGCTTTGCTGCTGTATCGTTTGGGCGACTTTTATGAAGCGTTTTTTGAGGATGCCCATGCGATCTCGCGGGCCTTGGAACTTGTGTTGACAGGAAGAGATGGTGGGAAAGAAGCAGGGCGCATACCTATGGCAGGTATTCCCCATCACGCCCTGGAGCGCTACGCCAGCCAGTTGGTGGAAAAAGGCTTTTCGATCGCGATCTGCGATCAGATGGAAGCTGCATCTGAAGCGCAAGGCTTAGTGCGCCGCGAGGTAACGCGCGTAATTACCCCCGGGACTGTAATTGAAGAGGGTATGCTGACCGCCAAGAAAAACAACTTTCTTGCCGCGATCGTTTCAGCTTCTGATAACTGGGGTTTAGCCTATGCAGATATTTCCACAGGTGAATTTCTTGCCGCACAGCTAAGCAGCACCGAGCAACTTGTGCAGGAGCTACTAAGGTTACAACCAGCTGAAGTCCTCATTCCCATCGATGCGCCGAATCCATTAGCGGGTGAGCCGCAAGCTATACCGTCTTTCTTGCCATCACAATTTTGCTACACTTTGCGATCGCAAACCGCTTTTATTCTCATCGAAGCCAAACAGCGAATATTAGAGACCTTTCGGGTGCGATCGCTAGAAGGTTTTGGTTGCGATCGCCTACCACTAGCAACTAGAGCAGCGGGTGGCTTATTGGAATATCTCACTGTTACACAAAAAAGCACCCAAACCCCACTGCAAAATCTATCGACATATACAGTTAGCGACTATCTGCTGCTCGACTCTCAATCCCGCCGCAATCTGGAGATTGTCCAAACAGTGAGAGATGGAACGCTTACAGGTTCGTTGCTCTGGGCATTAGATCAGACATCAACTTCGATGGGTAGTAGAGCTTTGCGACGATGGTTGTTGCAGCCACTCAAAGATATCCAGGCAATTAGCGATCGCGCTGATACAGTTGAGGAATTAACCCAAAATCATAGCCTGCGCCGAAATTTGCGTACTAACCTCAGTCAAATCTATGACATTGAAAGGTTGTGCAGCCGAGTAGGGGCGGGTACGGCAAATGCCAGAGATTTAGTAGCGCTTGCAGCTTCGCTTAGCAAACTGGCGGAAGTAGCAAATGTAGTTATATCGGCACAAAGTCCTTATTTGACATCGCTCCAAACTGTGCCGCCAGAGATGGAACAGCTCGCCGATTTACTCAGTTCCACCCTGGTTGAAGAGCCACCTATCTATCTCACCGAAGGCAATCTCATTCGACCTGGCATCAGTCCACAATTAGATGAGCTCAGACAACAAGCATTAGATGATGTAGATTGGCTGTCCGCACTGGAAAAAACGGAAAGAGAACGTACTGGTATTAATACCCTAAAAGTCGGTTTCAACAAAGCTTTTGGCTATTTTATTAGTATCTCGCGTGGCAAAAGCGAGCAGGCTCCAGATAATTATATTCGCAAGCAAACGCTCACAAACGAAGAACGCTATATCACGCCAGAGCTGAAAGAGCGAGAAGCCCGTATCCTCAACTCAAAAGCTGAATTACATCAATTAGAATATGAGCTGTTTATAGAACTGCGCGTTGAAGCAGCCAAACACATCAATAGTATGCGCGCCGTTGCCCAAGCGATCGCGGCAGCGGATACGCTCTCTAGCTTTGCTGAAGTCGCTGTGAAGTATAACTATAGCAAACCTGTAATTAAGTGCGATCGCGGCCTTACGATCAAAAACGGTCGTCATCCGGTGGTCGAACAGTCCTTGCCAGCAGGATTCTTCGTGCCAAATTCCACCACTTTGGGATCGAGCGGTCAAGATAATATTAAATCCCAATTCCCCGATCTAATTATCTTGACTGGCCCCAATATGAGCGGTAAAAGTATCTTTCTACGTCAAGTGGGATTAATCCAATTGATGGCACAGGTAGGAAGCTTCGTGCCTGCGGAGATCGCTACTCTGGGATTGTGCGATCGCATCTTTACGCGAGTTGGTGCGGTTGACGATCTAGCCACAGGTCAATCGACATTTATGGTAGAGATGAATGAGACCGCAAATATCCTCAACCATGCTAAAGAGACATCCTTGGTATTGTTAGATGAGATTGGACGCGGCACTTCTACCTTTGATGGCATGGCGATCGCCTGGTCAGTAGCAGAATATCTGGCGACCGCTATTAAAGCTAGAGCCATATTCGCTACCCACTACCACGAACTCAACGAACTGGCAAGTTTGCTCTCAAATGTTGCTAACTATCAAGTTACGGTCAAAGAATTAGAGGATGAAATTATCTTTTTACATCAAGTCCAGCCTGGAGGTGCAGATCGTTCCTATGGTATAGAAGTAGGACGTTTGGCTGGATTGCCCCCAATTGTGATTCAACGCGCCAGAGAATTATTAATCCAGATCGATCGCAACAGTCATATTGCTACAGGACTCCGCAAAGCAGGCAATGACAACGCTCCCAAATCTAAATCCCGTAAAGATAAAGACCAACTCACAATCTTTGAGTCAGATGGATAGATATATCTCATTTTTGGCTTTTACACTGCCTTTTGGCAATTATTTCACCCTTCCATAGTGATGAAAGCATTTTCACAAACTAGCACGAGAGATCTGTTCCAGCTCGATCGCTTCAAATAAAGCCTGGAAATTTCCTTCGCCAAACCCCTGCGCCAGGTTGCGGCGTTGGATAATCTCAAAAAAGAAGGTCGGCTGGGAGAAAATTGGTTGTGTGAATATCTGCATCAGCGCTTTGTCGTCAGTCTCATACTGAGTATCGATTAGAATCTGTGGCTCGGTTTTCAAGAACTTAATACCGCGAGTTTCTAGCTTATCTACTGCGACCGCAATATCATGAGCATGTAAAGCTAAGTGCTGAATTCCCGCGCCGCGATTGCAATCTAAAAATTCTTGAATCTGCGAATTTGATGTGGATGACTCATTGATCGGAATCTGGATTGAGCGATCTACATTTTCCATCACGATACTTCTCAGCGCCGAACGTTTTGTCTCTATTGAGAAGCGATCGCTGGCTCTTAATCCCATATGTTCGACATACCACTGCGCCGCCGCTTGCATTTGTCCGGTTGGAACATTCAGAACGATATGGTCGATATGGCTAAATAGATTAGAGGGTAAGGATTTTGCAAATTTCTGGCTTTTGGCTTTACTGACAAAGCGATGCGTCAGATCGCCCCAAGCTTTGATCGTGATGTCTTCAGCCAAATCTGCCTTCACCGTAAAGGCAACTTCAGCAATGCCGGGGGGATGATCCTCTAAAAATTTAGAGACTAGGCTAGAGGGGGACAAAGCGGCGGATAGTCGGATCTGAATTGAGCCGTGCTGCAATATCTCCGTATGCGTATCATAATCGACCACAGTGGCGATCGCCTGGAAATCCAAACAGGTTTCAAACCACCTGCGCCAGTAGCTGACATCTTCCAGGAAAAAATGTACATGGTCAAACCCAATAGGCTCGAATTTAGCTCTAGTAGAAGGGATCATGCAGCATTAGTAAAAATTAGGTAGCAGATCTCGCCTTATCCTAGCCTAACTTTTGGCCAGGAAATAATAGCTACAGCTATTGACGGTAAACTAGCGGCTTTTGGGCGCGATCGCATCTAAAATTGGCTTGCTAATCCAGTTAAAGCCTACTTTAAGCTGATGTTGCAGTGTAGGCATCCGCATTAGATAAGCCAAGCGGCGAAAAGCATAGGCTGGGATGCCGTCAATCGTAAATCTTCCAAATACGGATAGAGCCGCATTATCCGTTCCCAGACTCATAAATTCGCCTAAAGCTAAGTAGCGGAAAGGTAACTGGGGGCGATCGTGCAGGCTAGCCCAAATGTTGTAGGCAGCGTACTGGGCTTGCTGAAATGCCACTTGGGCTGTTGCAGATAGTAGGTTGCCATTTTCATCTTGAGAACTGGCCAGATCTCCTACAGCGAAAATTTCTGGATAATCTTGCACTTGTAATGTTGGCTCTGTCAAAATATTCCCCTGTTTTGAATTGTGGGGTAAGGGCAGTTTGCGAATCAGTCTGGAGAGGCTATTCCCTACAGTCCACATTACGATATCTACAGGCAAAGTATCGCTGCCACTGCTGAAATCTAGGGTTACTTCATGCTCCATGACCTCGGATACGCTAGTTGATAAATCTAGCCAAACTCCTCTAGATAGTAATGCGCGTTCAGCTGCGGCTCGGTTAGCTGCGGTGGAGTCTGGCAAAATCGTGGCATGACGATTCACGATGCGCACTCTACCTCTATCTTTGAGGCGATCGGCAATCTTACAGGCTAGCTCGATACCGCTAGCGCCAGCCCCTGCAATACAGACCCGAATTTTTTCGCGATCGGATTTTTCTAAAATGCTCAGCCGCGTTTCCAGGCGATGGGCATCGGCGAGCGTGCGAAATGGAATGGCATACTCTGAAGCTCCTGGCACAAGATCTACGGGCGTTTCACCACCGATCGCCATTAGCAGGCGATCGTAGCTGATTTGAGTAGTCTCAGCCGCAATGGCGACGCTTACTAGCCGATTCGGCACATCGATGTCGGTAACCGTACCCTGCACAAAGTGAATGCCAGTATCGGCTAGCAGATCGGCAAATGTGGGGGCAATCTCCCACTCCTGCAACTCACCCGTCACCAGTTCGTACAACAGCGGCGTGAATAAAAAGCGATCGCTCTTGTCAATCAACACGATCTCAGGCATTTCAGCCCAGGGTAGGCGTACCAGGCTAAGGGCGGTATACAAACCACCAAATCCACCACCAAGAATACAGATGCGACTCATCAGGCTGCTACTTTTACTGCACTGCCTCAATCTTAATCGAATTATTCGGGACAACGCATGTCAAACCCAATACATCGCGATCGTGCCGAATTGATTTTCAATGAGTACGGATCAAGCAGGAGCTTCCGGGAGCGTAATCCTTAAAATCTTCCAAAGGATCGTCAAAGTCGTCAGACATTCTGACCAAACCCCTAGCACTACCAAATGTGGGACGTGGCTTTGTTGAGCTTATTGGTACAATTTTGAAAGCTTCACCATCACTGCGTGTAATCACAACCTCTTCACCGCTTGCAGCTTCGTCGATCAATTTTGCAAGTTGAGTTTCAGCTTCTTGCAAATTAACTTGGTGCATAGACTATCTACCTCCTAATCTCCATAACTGAGCTACATTGTCTATCACAAACAATACTCCAGTAGCATTTCAACCGATAACTTATATTTGTTGGTATCCAGATGACTTTAACAGAGCGATCTCTGTTGGTGTAAAGTCACAGTCGAGATTTCCTTCAGGGAAATCTAATTAGGCTGGTTACTTTCGATCGTCTTTCTTGATAGCAGCTCCCGCACTGTCGGCAAACCAACTTGTTGCTATGCCGACAAGCCCCATTCCGACTACGCTAGCTATTCCGATTGGAGCAATCAAGGCTGCTCCAACCACTCCTGCACCAACAGCAGCGGCTTTGACAACTTTTCCAGGAGTAATTCTCGTAAACTCATTATCGTTTTCTTGTGACATAAAGTTCTCCTGCCTTTTGTGGCATAACTCGTAATGTATTCGGAATCGATAATGCTCTCTACATTCTAGCTAATTAATCCACGCCTTCGATGCGGTCTTCTAGCTCTTGATAGAGATCTCGTAGCATTTGTAGGTTTTGGTCATTGGTTTCCCAGTAGCCTCTGCCATTCACCTCTAATAATGTGCCAACAATCTTACGGAAAGAATGAGGGTTGAGATTCTTAAGGCGATCGCGCATCTCGGCATCTTTGACGTAAACATCGTTCACATCCTCATATACCCAGTTATCCACGGCACCAGCAGTAGCTGACCAACCCATTGTATTAACCAGGCGCTTAGAGACCTCGCGCACGCCTTCATAGCCGTGGCTGAGCATACCTTCGTACCACTTGGGATTCAGCAACTTCGTGCGGGTGTCGAGCCGCACGGTTTCACTCAGGGTGCGTACCTGAGCATTTGCTGTAGTTGTGTCAGCCATGTAGGCACTGGGCTGCTTGCCATCGCTTCTGAGGCTCGCTACCAGCTTAGTAGGATCGGAGTCGAAGTAATGACTGACATCGGTGAGACTGATTTCCGAGGAGTCCAGATTTTGGAATGTGACATCAACTGACTTCAGCGAGGACTCATACAACTGACGTTGCTGCACGTTATTTACCTCAGCCCCAAATGCAAACGACTTACGCGCCAGATACATCTGTTGCAGGTCTGATTCGTTTTCCCAGGTGCTATTTTCCACTGCCAAATTCACATTAGCGGCGTAGGAGCCAGCGGCATTGCTGAACACCCGTGTTGCTGCCTGACGTAATGTCACACCAAATTCCTCGGCCTGGTCGATCGCGTGTTTGCGCACGAAGTTCATCTCTAACGGCTCATTAGCTTCGGCAGCCATCCGCACGGCGCGATCGAGTAAATCCATTTGGTTAATGAATAGATCGCGGAATACACCTGAGCAGTTGACAACTACATCAATGCGAGGACGACCCAATGCTTCTAAACTAATCAATTCCAAGCGGTTCACCCTACCCAGAGCATCGGGTAAGGGCTTAACGCCAACCATCCAAAGCACCTGCGCTAGCGATTCACCATAGGTTTTGATATTGTCTGTTCCCCAAAGAACGCAAGCAATGGTTTCGGGATAGTTACCGTTATTGTCTGCTTTTTGGCGCTCCAATAACCGTTCTACTACAACCTGTGCAGCTTGAACAGCAGCGCTTGTGGGAATTGATTGCGGATCGAGGGCATGCATATTCTTGCCCGTTGGTAGCACTCCAGGGTTGCGAATGGGATCGCCACCGGGACTAGGAGAAATGTACTCGCCTTCTAGAGCGCGAATTAATCCACCTAGTTCATTATCTGCGACGATTTGCTTGAGACAGAATTCCAAAAACTCAAATAGTGGTTTGATGGCTTCAATATCAACGGCACCAAAATTAGATTCCTGTAAAGAGGTAATCCAGGGTTCAGTTTTACCCATGTTGAGGAAGTTGAGTACTGATACTTTGGAAACACGTCCATCCGCATCAGATTTTGCCTTCACTAAAGAGTCTACAGCCTTGTTTGTCGCAGCGCGAAGTGAAGCTAGAAATTCTACATCTACTAAGATGCCCTTATCACTGGACTTGTAAACCTGTTCGATATCTCTTCCAACGCTTTCGCAAATAATCCTGAGCAGAGATTTAACCCCATCTTCGGGGCGATCGAAGCTAGCGATGCTGGATAGGACATCGGTGACATCTTCAATCTTGGGTGCTTCGCCTACGACATGGAGACCGCAGGGTAGTACCCGCGATTCAATCTCCATTAGTTTGTTGTAAACCTGGCCGACGATATTATCGCGATCTTCTAATTCCATATCCTTGGCATCGCGATCGCCCAGAACTACATCTTTATCGAGATTGACTAACCTCACCTTGTCCATAATTGTGTTCACAATTGAAACACCGCGACCGCCCAAACGCAATTCTTTGTACGAACCAATTAGTTCGTTCAGTTCCTTGAGACCGCGATTGAGTCCTGCGGTTTCGGGCGCAGGAGTGATGTAACTGATTGTGGTGGCATAGCCTCTTCGCTTGGCGATCGTGCATTCTGAGGGATTATTGACGGCGTAGTAATAGATGTTCGGCAAAGAGCCAATTAAATTATCTGGATAACATTCACCCGAAAGCCCAATTTGCTTGCCTGGCATGAATTCCAAGGAACCATGTGTACCAAAATGCAACACGGCATCGGCTTCCCAGATTTTGTTGAGATAGGTATAGTAGGCGGCAAATCCGTGATGGGGGGAGGCGGATTTACTGAATAACAAGCGCATGGGGTCGCCTTCGTAACCGAAGGTCGGCTGGACACCCACAAAAACGTTGCCATAATGCTTACCGTAAATCAGCAGATTTTGCCCATCGGAATTGAGTTGACCTGGGGCTGGCCCCCACTGTGCGGCAATCCCCTCGAAGTAAGATGTGTTTTCTTCGTACTCCTTCACGGAGAGCTTGGCGGCAATATTTAGCTCGGGACTACCGGCGTTCGCATCGGGATTGTGCAAAATTTGCAGCATCAGGTCATTGCCATTATCAGGCAGACCTTCAACGTCGTAGCCATTATTCGACAGCGCCTGCACCACTTTATGCACGGAGGCAAATACATCCAGGTACGCCGCCGTGCCGATATTGCCTTTGTCAGGTGGGAAGCTAAAGATCGTAATCGCAATTTTCTTTTGGAGGCGGGGCTTGCGACGCAGATTTGCCCACTTGAGGGCGCGACTGGCGATCATCTCGACGCGATCGCTCAGGGTAATCGATCGACCTGTCATCTCATCGCGGCCAGACAAGACAATCGGATCGAGAGCACCATCTAGTTCTGGTAAAGCCACCTGCAACGCTACCTGTACCGGATGTAGTCCCAGGTCGCTATTCTGCCATTCCTCCGTGGTCTGGAATACCAGTGGTAGAACCACCATGTAGGGGCGGTTCAGTTTTTCTAGGGTAGCAACGGCTTTGGGGTGATCTTGACGGGCGGGGCCGCCGACTAGCGCAAAGCCTGTTAGGGAAATCACCGTATCGACTAACACGGTTTTCTTGTCTTTTTCTTTGCCCAACGACCAATTGCTGCTAGAGGTTGAGCCATAAAAATATTCTTCTACGGGCTTGGAGAAGTCCAGACCACCAGCAAATACGGGTATCACTCGCGCCCCTTGAGACTCAAGTTCTTGCACGACGGCAACATAGTGGGCATCGTCGCCTGTAACCAGGTGAGTGCGCGCTAGTACTAACCCAACACAGGGAGCAAGCGGATCTTTGAGATCGGCGGAAATATCACGGCGGGAGTTGTACCAGGTCAAATATTCCTGGGTGTCCTCGAACATTTTGGGCGCGATTGGGTGCCAAATCCCCATGTCTGGATAGGCGATCGGATCGCGGAATGCGATCGCTCCTTTGTTTTTCTGCACCTCTGGCAGATAATTTTGAGCGATCATTAGCAGGAAGTTTTCTAGATTTTCCTGAGAGCCACCCAACCAATACTGGAAGCTCAGCATGAAGTTGCGGGCATCCTGTGCCTTGTCCATCGGCATGTACTTGAGAATTTTTGGTAGGGTCTGCACGACCTTGAGCATACTGTCTTGGAAAGAACTACCTGACTTCTCTTTGCGTTTG
>JANMRU010000179.1:0-1778 GCA_031388585.1 Pseudanabaena sp. SOY_30_concoct_251
TGCAGATCTGCGTGCAGAGATCCTGGAACGGCAACAGGCCGAACAACGAGTGCAGGACTTGAACCAAGGACTGCGTCAAGCTATTATCGGACTAAAGGTAGTGAACAAGGAACTAGAAGCCTTTAGCTACTCCGTCTCCCACGATCTGCGTGCCCCTTTGCGCAGTATTGACGGCTTTAGTCAAGCGCTGTTGGAAGATTGCCAGGATGAAATAGGTTCGTCTGGACAAGACTATCTGCGGCGAATTCGCTCTGCCACGCAGCGAATGGGACAATTGATCGATGACATGCTCACACTTGCACGGGTAACCCGCAGCGACATGCGCCTATCATCTGTAGATCTCAGTCAGATTGCCAATCGTATCTGCACAGATTTACAACAGGGTAACCCAGAGCGACAGGTAGAATTCACAATTCAATCTGGGTTGGTTGCCCAAGGAGATGCCCATCTGTTACAAGTAGTATTAGAAAACCTAATGCATAATGCCTGGAAATTCACCTCCAAAAGTCCACACTCCAAGATTGAGTTTGGCACGGCAGAACATATCCTGGAAGGAATAGCACCATCAGACCAATCAAGCATTTCTCCAACTAGCAGCGTTACAACCTACTTTGTGCGAGATGATGGAGCAGGTTTTGACATTAAATATGTCTCCAAGCTATTTAGTCCGTTCCAGCGATTGCACAGTATGCTTGACTTCCAGGGCAATGGTATCGGTTTAGCTACAGTGCAACGGATCGTGCATCGGCACGGGGGTAAGGTATGGGCAGAAGGAATCGTAGGAAAAGGAGCAACATTTTACTTCACGTTAGCTGAACAGGAAAATGAGGTATGAGTAGTGTGAACAGCAAGACAATTCTTTTAGTAGAAGATAATCCTGATGATGAAGCATTGGCGATCCGCGCCCTTAAGCGCCATCACATTAGCAATGAGATCGTAGTTGCTCATGATGGGGTCGAAGCTCTAGATTATCTATTTGGGACCGGAAAGTATACAGGAAGAGATCTAAGTCTCAAGCCAACCGTGGTTTTGTTAGATCTGAAGTTGCCTCGTGTTGATGGTCTAGAAGTTTTGCGGCGCTTGCGCGAAGACGAGCGCACAAAGCTATTGCCCGTCGTGATCCTGACTACTTCCAACGAAGAACAAGATATGCTTGATAGTTATAGCTTGGGATGCAACAGTTATATCCGCAAACCCGTGGATTTCGTCCAGTTTTCTGAGGCAATTCGGCAACTGGGGATGTACTGGTTGTTGATGAATGAGCCACCGCCACTTTAGGAAAAATAAATGACCTCTCCCTTGCGCGTTCTGATTGTAGAAGATTCAGAAGATGATATGTTCTTGCTATTGCGGGAGCTACGCCAGGGTGGCTATACTTTGGATTATGTCCGAGTAGATACTGCGGCGGAGATGCAAGCTGCCCTAGAGCAGCAGCCCTGGGATATCGTGATTGCAGATTACAGCCTCCCAATTTTTAGTGGCCCTGAAGCATTAAAACTGTTGCAGAGGCAAGGATTAGATTTACCATTTATTATCGTCTCCGGGACAATAGGAGAGGATACGGCTGTTGATGCGATGAAAGCTGGAGCCCACGATTTTTTGAGCAAAGGCAAACTTGCTCGTCTTGTACCTGCGGTAGAGCGGGAGTTGCGAGAGGCGGAGGAACGACGGAAGCGACACAGCGCTGAACATGCACTCCAGGAAGCAAACGATGTCTTGCGAAATTATGCCGATGAGCTAGAAAAACTTTACAACCATGCTCCTTGTGGCTATCACTC
>JANMRU010000206.1:0-16575 GCA_031388585.1 Pseudanabaena sp. SOY_30_concoct_251
CTTCGTGAGCGGATATAGGCGCGATCCTTGACCGCCTCCTAGGATTATCGACAGTACGTCTTTCATAGGTATTTTTAGCTTCCGATTGCCTTGTCTTGCTTCCTCCTCATCCATTCTCTGCCTATTAGTTACCCTTGGCAACACAGATAATTACCCAAATTTTGCAAAAAAAATAGGGGGACATATATATGCCTCCCCCCAACTCTGTACATGTAAAACTACAAGTAGTCTAGCCCTGTCTCCCTATTTGCCACCCTTCTTAAGTGAGAGCAGGAGTTCGAACCGACTTGTAGACTTATCGGGCATCACGGCAGTACCACCAATACCCCGCACCGAACTCATGAAGGTAGAGACTTCTGCAGGGAATTGAGATTTAAAATCTGGAACCTTTTCTGAAAGCAACGACCAAGTCTTATCCATATCAACGTAGAAGTAGCCAAGATTTGGGTTAAAGAGCGAGCTGGTAATTGCCTTGAAAGTTTGGCTACTTTCTAAAGAATTAGCAGGTTTAGCTACTGCGTTTACCAAAGGCCCCACGGTCACAAAAAACGCATCCTGGGAATGCCAGCCATGTCCAGCGATCGCGCCAGGAACACCTGGGAGCGACCACTGTGTTACAGGAACACCATTAACGTCTTTACTTTCCACTGTGCCGCTATTACTTTTGAAATAGTCATCAAGCTTTTTCAGAAAAGACTCCGCCGCAGGTCGGTTACTAGTCTGGAAGATCATGACAGGCCCAGCACCAACTTGAGCCAAAATCCCTTCGTTAGAAGCGATCCCAGCAATGGCAAATTCACCATCCATCCAGCCAAAAATATCCTTGTCAATATCGATCGCCAGCGGCGAGGATTTCGCTTGCTGCCTAATTTCATTCAGGGCGGCTTTTTGTTCGGGGACTTTCTCAGCATCTTTGATAAGTTGCTCCCACTGCCCTCTGATATTCGCGCCTGAAATCAAAGCAAAGGTCTCAGATGGGAATTGAGAAATTACCTTGCCCGGAGAAGGTTTAAATTCAAATGTTAATCGGCTTGGATCGATCTTAGTAGATCCTTTTAGTCTGATTCCATCACCATCTATTCCAATACCAATAGTTACCGACTTGATCAATTTTAGTTGATCTAGAGTAGTCTGAGGAATTTCAGCCGCACCAGTATTAAGCGCCGCTAGCTGCTGTACTGCTTCCGGGAAATCTGGCATGTAGAACTGCATGACGGGATTCTTAAGTCCCAGATTTTCCGCAGTTAGCGACCCAGCAATAGAAGCTTCACCCTTATACGTATCGATCGCCTTTTCCAGAGATGCTTTCTGTGGTGATACTACAAGAAAGTTATCGACCAAAGCGTGCAACGTTGGTTTACCGGAACTACTAGGCTCCTCGGTGACCTGAACGCCCTTATATTCTTTTTGTTGGGCTTTACCACCAGATTTTTTTCTTACCTTTTCCAGAAACTTGTTAGCGCTATCCTTATCTTTGACCTCAATTACAAACAGCACGTTAGGCTCAGCATTAGCAGAATCTGCCTTGTTTTGAGCAATCTTATATGTTGAAACGGGGGACAAACGCAATTGAGGATTATTACTAGACTTGGGAGTGCTACTGGGTAAGATCGCAAACATGATATTACCGGCCCAGGGTTTGACTTCTTTTTCCCAGTCCACATCGTTCTTGATAGCTTCTGCTTGGAATTGCTTTATAGTAGCGTCAAAAATCTTTTTGGTCTCAGGGGTCTGAAATTGCTCTAGCTGCGACCAAGCTGCCCCGTCGGTAGAAATAGAAGCTGCCATAATTACCTTTTGGGGGACAATTTTCGCAGCATTCACTACTTCGGCTGGACCGAGCGTGACATTCTTATTAAAAAAGATGTAGGCTCCTACCCCACCTGCTGCGACTACAGCTGCACCAATTACGGGTACAAGGATATTTGATTTCCGTTCAGACATATTTTTAACTGTTTTTTACCTTGTTGCTAGTTTACAGCTTTGGCTATTAGAGATTTAGTGGCTAACAACTTCTAGCCCTGATAACTCTGACAATTTAGAGTTATTCAAAATGACGTAAAGGGATGAATTTTTCTTGGTATCTTAACTCAGTGTTAGAAATACCTAATTAAAAACACCCCTATATTAGCTAATCTTATCTAGATCTGATGTGTGGTGATTTAGATCACTCAATCATGTCATCGTCTTCAATTGTGTCTTCAGTTTCGTCTTCAATTGCGTCTTCAGTTTCGTCCTTACTATCATCTTCAAGGTCTTCAAACTCCATGTCATCATCTACCAGGTCTTCTTCATATTCACTATTAGCAGGAACGGGGATAGTGTAGGTAGGTAGACTACGGGCAATATTGTCATCAATTACGACATTATCGTCCGCTTCGTCATAGGCGATCGCCGACTCATAGGTTGGTTCGACCTCACTGGAGACATTGTCATAGGCATTAAAGCCAGTACCCGCAGGAATTAGGCGACCAATAATCACATTTTCCTTAAGGCCACGCAGCCAGTCAGATTTACCCTCAATTGCCGCCTCAGTTAGCACTCTGGTGGTTTCCTGGAAACTTGCAGCAGAAATAAAGCTATCGGTATTCAAACTAGCTTTGGTAATACCCATGAGTATGGGCGTATATTCCGCAGGCGCGCTACCGGTAATTTCCATTGCCTCATTGATTTGCTCGACTTGATGCAGATCGACTAGCTCACCAGGTAAACGAGTGGTATCTCCACCATCATCAATGCGCACCTTCGAGGTCATTTGCTTAACCACGACCTCAATGTGCTTATCGGAAATATCAACTCCTTGAGATTGATACACCGACTGGACTTCATTTACCAGGAATTCCTGCGCCTGTTGCAAGCTCAACAGTGCTGATTCTCTAATGCCTTTAGTCTCGCGGTGCAATCTAAAGAAGATATCAAGAATATCGTGGGGGTTAGCAGGCCCGTCGGTTAGAGGTTCTGCGGCAAGCACCACCTGACCATCGGAAACAATTAAGCTTTGCCCAGGACCAATTGGATAGTCACTGACATTACCATCCTCCTCAACTATCTTGACTTCAGCATTGTCATCGGAGTCGTATACCACTTGAACGCGACCGGCTTTCTGGGCTAAGACGCACATTTCCTTAGGTTTGCGTCCTTCGAGCAACTCCTCAATCCGTGGCAAACCTTGAATGATGTCACCAGTCTTAGCCCGCTCAAATACAAGTAGAGCCAGGTTATCTCCGCGTTGCACCAGATCGGAATGATCGATTTGCAGAACCGCACCGGGCGAAACCAGGTAAGGACGGCCAACCCGCATCACGACATTACCATCGGCGATCGCTACAACTTTCCCAGAATCGGGGATAGTCACACCAGAGCCAATCGCATCTCCCGCTCGCAACAGATCGTCGACCTGAACGGTCGGTTTAGCACAGGGTAGGATCAGGCGATCGGCATCGGTGACGACCAGAACACGGCGTACCAGTTCTGCTCCGGCGCGAATACCGCGTACTTCACCGGACTGCTTGCAGAGAATTTCCGTCCGAGCTACCACCGAACCAGGAGCAATTCTATCGCCCTCTTCCACTAGAACTCTCGTGCGAGTACTACCTTGGGTTAGATCGGCGGAAATATCCTGGCGAATTACCAATGATTCCAAAATCACAAGCTGTAGAAGCCAGTTGTCAGGATCGGTTTTATCAAATTCGATGTCCGCAGCTAGCTGCGGCGCATCCGTGTCAATCTCTAGCATTAACTGAGTACGCAATAACTCCAGTCCATCGATTGACTTGACGCGTTCGCCATCCTTGTAGGAAATACGTTGCACGGCTCTCAAGCGGATAGATCTACCCATTTGATTAGTAGATTCCTGGCTGGGCACAGCAGGATTGTCGGGGACTGTAAACTCTTCAACGGGACGGAGCAATAAAGCTGAGCCTTCTGGAGTTTCTATATACTCGACATAGCGCAATTCGGTAGGTGTGACGCCTGGGATTACTTCTTGCCCAGGGTGGGCAAAGGAATCATGTTTCAGCATGGCGGCTTCTGGGTCATCAACCAGGTGCAATTCGCCAGGCTTAATGGCAATTTCACGCAAAATGTCATTCTTCTGGGTGACTTCAACTACACCGGCGCTTTGGCAGAAGATATCCTTAACTACTTCGGTGCCAGCCTCCAGGTATTGACCGTCTTCCACCATCAGTAACGAGATATCCTTATTAACCTCGTGAGCTTCTTCAGGAATCCATAGTAAAGTGCCACCCTTGACAACTTCATGGCCTTGCTTGGCTTTGCTGCGCTTTGCTACTTCTACGCCAGAGTATTTGATAATGCCACCACTGGTAGTGTGATATGTATCATCTATCAGCTCCGCAATCACCTGATTGTTGATTACCTTTGAACCAGGTGCAGCTTTCAACATAAACCGTTGGTCGCCCTTACCCTTGGTTTCGAGGATGTAGTGTTCGCGACCTTGCGAAACTTCCTCTTCAATGCGAGCTTGATCTAGTACTACTGAAGCGGTAATAATCTCAACTTCTCTAGAGTTACGGGCATCGGTAGGATTTAACCGCACAACACCACCATGCTCAGTAATTAGCCTGGTTTCAGCTAATACTCCACCTGCTTCAATGCGATCGCCATTTTTCACAATTGGCTCAGCACCAGGTGGAAGGTTATACACTTCCCCAGACAAAATCCAGATCAAGCCACCTCTAGGTGCAATGTAGCTAGTATTGCCCTGGCGATCCTTCTTCTCTTCCGGCACGAGATTATCAAATAAAACTTCGCCAGCTAAGGCAGTATTGACATCCTTAGTTGCCTTTTCAGTGGTCTTGCGGGCAGTACGTCCCATCGCCGCAACTTCCGCTAGCAACTGGTTGAGGACGACTTTTTGTCCATCTTTGACCAGTAATGTCGAACCTTGGGTGATCGAAAATGTTTCTTTCTTGCCCTCAGTCCCTTCAAGACTAAACTCTCCATTCGCCTCAACAATAAACGCATCATCGCCATGACGCGTGCGCAGAGGACGTAGGCGGAGCTTTTTCGGTAACTTCATGGTGCCGGCGAAGGGAGCGCGACTTTGCTGAGCGACTTCCCCAGTAAACACCCCACCTGTGTGGAAGGTTCGCATAGTTAGCTGCGTGCCAGGCTCACCAATAGATTGAGCCGCAATAATTCCTACGGCTTCACCAATATCTACCATCTTGCCGTGAGCCAAGCTCCAGCCATAACAAGTCTGGCAGACGGAACGAGTAGACTCGCAGGTGAGTGCAGAGCGCACGGTTACTTCCTCAACACCCGCTTTGACTACGGCCTTGGTTAGCGCATCGCTGATATCCTGGTTGCGCGCTAAGACGATTTCCCCTGTTTGAGGATGAAACACATCCTCGGCAGAAACGCGACCAAATAGGCGGTCTTCTAGTTTAATTAGAGTGCGATCGCCATCCCGCATTGCCTTTAGCCTAACTCCGCGAAAGGTACCGCAATCAGTTTCACGGATAATGACATCTTGCGAAACATCAACTAAACGTCGGGTTAAATAGCCAGAGTCAGCCGTGCGCAGCGCCGTATCCACCAGTCCCTTCCGAGCACCATAGGAAGAAATAATATATTCAGTAACGGTCAATCCCTCACGGAAATTAGTTTTGATTGGTAAATCAATAATTTCCCCTTGCGGATCCGCCATTAACCCGCGCATACCAACGAGTTGGCGCACCTGTGAGATATTCCCTCTAGCACCCGAAAAAGCCATCATGTAAACCGAGTTGAGAGGATTACTATTCCTAAAGTTACGAACCACCTCATCTTTGAGATTCTCATTCGTTAGATTCCATGTATCAATTACTTTTTGGAATCTTTCCACCTCAGTGATTTCGCCACGAGTATAGCGTGACTCGGTTAGCTCGATTTCCTCTTCAGCTGCAGCAAGTAAATTCTTCTTCTCAGGAGGTATTTGCAAATCGTCAACGCTAATGGAGACTCCTGCTTGGGTCGCAAAGCGAAATCCCAAGGACTTGAGCTCATCCGCCATGTTCGCTGCGCTGGATGTACCATAGTGGGTAAACGCCCAAGCAATCAGCTTTTTGAGCTGACTTTTATCTACAGTACTATTAATGAATTTTTTGGGTTGGGGTTTGGGATTAAGTGCTGAACCGTTAACTGTTAGATCTGCCATGATTTGATCGGTTATTAGTTGTTTGGATTGTGGTGGTTAGATATTAATGGCTGGGTTCCCCAGAGCGCCTTTTTCTGAACTGCACCCTAACTAGCTAATGAGTGGTGAATTGCTTGATTGAAGATAACTCGACCTGGAGTTGTCAGAACGTATTGACTCAGGACATTACCTTCAGAATCTTCGCGTACGCGGAGACCGGGATAGATCTTGAGCCTTGAGCCGCTCTCATCGACCTTCTCTTCGACTAATTCCTCGCCGACAGCCCCTTCTCCTTCAATTTCGCCATCAAACCGCAACCAAACTTGCGAGTGCAGGCTCACTTGATCTTGCTCGTAGGCCATCACCACATCATCAAAACTAGCGTAATAGCGCCCAGTTCCGATCTGTTTGTCTGGATTATGGGCAGTGAGATAATAGCAACCTAAAACCATATCCTGGCTAGGTGCAACAATTGGGCGTCCAGTTGCAGGCGAGAGAATATTGTTGGAGGCCAACATCAATAGCCGAGCTTCGGCCTGAGCTTCTAAAGACAGCGGCACGTGTACCGCCATCTGGTCACCATCGAAGTCAGCATTAAATGCTGGGCATACTAGAGGATGGAGTTGGATAGCTCGACCTTCTACCAGAATTGGCTCAAATGCTTGAATCCCAAGCCTGTGTAATGTTGGAGCGCGGTTGAGCATGACGGGGTGATCGCGAATCACATCCTCCAGGACGTCCCAAATTGTCGGATCGTTTCTTTGGATTAGCTTCTTTGCGGCCTTGATATTATTGACCAGACCCGCACGAATCAGACGATTGATCACAAAGGGCTGGAACAATTCGATCGCCATTTCTCGAGGCAAACCACACTGATGGATCTTGAGGTTAGGCCCAACCACGATCACAGAACGACCAGAGTAGTCAACCCGCTTACCAAGCAAGTTTTGGCGGAAACGTCCTTGCTTACCTTCAATAATGTCTGAAAGAGACTTGAGCGGACGATTGTTCGCACCGACTACAGTACGACCGCGTCTACCATTATCAATTAGCGCATCTACCGCTTCCTGTAACATGCGTTTCTCATTACGCACAATAATTTCAGGTGCTAGAATCTCTTGCAAACGCGCCAGACGATTATTGCGGTTAATCACGCGACGGTAGAGATCGTTAAGGTCACTAGTGGCAAAGCGTCCGCCGTCAAGCTGAACCATAGGCCGCAGATCGGGAGGTATTACTGGAATTACATCCAATACCATCCACGATGGCTTAGAGCCAGTTGCCACAAAGTTATCAACCACGCGCAGGCGCTTGATCAACTTGGCTCTTTTTTGGCCTTTAGAGTTACCAATATCTTCGCGTAGTCTTTCCGCTTCTTCCTCAAGGTTAATGTTTGATAGCATCTGCTGCACAGCTTCTGCTCCAATCATCGCCCAGTCGGTTGGTAGTACTAAGGGAGAGCCTTCTTCATAGCTCTTGTCCTCAATTTCCATGAACTGGTCTTCATTCAGCAACTGCTTGTAAGCCAGGGAGGACTCATTAGGCAGAATACTCTTTAGGGCTGGATCGCTAGCGTTACCTGGATCGATCACAACATAGGCATTAAAGTAAACTATCTGCTCGACATCTCGTAATGGCATGTCTAATAGAGTCGCCATGTAGCTTGGAATCCCCTTGAGATACCAAACATGGGTTACCGGTGCAGCTAGCTTAATAAAGCCCATGCGATGGCGGCGCACGCGCGACTCGGTTACCTCTACACCACAGCGCTCGCAGACAATACCACGATGGCGGACACGCTTATATTTCCCACAATGGCATTCCCAATCCTTCGCAGGGCCAAAGATGCGTTCACAAAAAAGCCCATCCATCTCTGGTTTAAGCGTGCGGTAATTAATGGTTTCTGGTTTGGTTACCTCGCCCACCACCTGCATGTTGGGCAGAGTGCGCTCGCCCCATTGGCGGATCCGTTCGGGAGATGCTAAGCCGATCTTGACGTAATCAAACCGCTGTTCCACTTTTGTCATAAGTAAAACGTCCTACTTGCTTTTATTATTAATGATTAATGTTTGTGACTAGCTGAATAATTAATGAGTACTAGAAATTAACGGGACGATTGTTAGTCTGAGATCGCCCCTTCTTCTAGTACTGCCTGATTTACCTCTTAGTCCTCTTCAAAGTCTTCATCATCTTCTCTATAGATAGATTCGTAAGTAGGACGCGACGGGGTACGCCGCGCTCCAGTATCAACCATCAGATCGACTTCAGTATCCTGATTGTTACCGTCTTCACGCGATTCTAGTTTGTGTACCGATACATCCAAACAGAGAGACTGCAACTCGCGTACCAGCACCTTAAACGACTCAGGGGTTCCAGGACGCGGGATTGCATGTCCTTTCACGATCGCATTCAGGGCTTCATTACGACCCGTCATATCGTCAGATTTAACCGTCAGCAGTTCTTGCAGAGTATAGGCAGCACCGAAAGCTTCTAGCGCCCATACTTCCATTTCACCAAACCGCTGGCCACCTTGTTGCGCCTTACCTCCTAAAGGCTGCTGCGTTACTAACGAGTAAGGGCCAGTAGAACGAGCATGAATCTTATCATCGACCAAGTGAACCAGCTTGAGCATGTATGCCTTGCCAACAGTCACAGGTTGATCGAATGGTTCGCCGGTGCGACCATCAAATATCTGTAACTTCCCAGGATTTTCTGGGTCAAACAACCATTCATCGCCCGTTGCACGCTGTGCCTCCCGTAATTTTGAATTAACGAGAACGCGAGATGCCTCCTCGCCGTACATTTCGTCAAACGGTACGACCTTAAACCGCACATCCAGGTTCTCAGCTGCCCAGGCTAGAAGACATTCAAAGACCTGACCCACATTCATACGGGAAGGAACACCAAGAGGGTTTAATACAATATCAATCGGGGTGCCATCAGGCAGAAAAGGCATGTCTTCCTTAGGTAAAATACGGGAAATAATCCCCTTGTTACCGTGGCGACCTGCCATCTTGTCACCCACCTGGATCTTACGTTTCTGGGCTACATAGACCCGAACCACCATATTGGCTCCAGGAGGCAATTCATCACCTTGCTCGCGGGTAAAGATGCGCACATCAACGACACGACCCTTTTCGCCATTGGGTACGCGCAGGGAGTTATCGCGGACATCTCGTGCTTTTTCACCAAAAATAGCCCGCAATAGTTTCTCTTCTGGTGGCTGATCTGATTCACCTTTAGGCGTAACCTTACCAACTAAAATGTCTCCAGCATCTACCCAAGCACCTGGACGAATAATCCCTTGTTCGTCAAGCTGACGTAGTGAGTCTTCGCTAACGTTGGGAATTTCGCGCGTGATTTCTTCGGGACCTAGCTTGGTCTGACGCGCTTCAATTTCATACTTCTCAATGTGAATAGAGGTATAAACGTCGTCGTAAACTAGGCGCTCATTAATCAAGATCGCATCTTCGTAGTTGTAGCCTTCCCAGGGCATGTAAGCCACCAGGATATTCTGGCCGAGCGCTAATTCACCACCCTCAGTCGCAGAGCCATCTGCCAAGATTTGACCAGGAATTACCTGATCTCCAACAAATGCGATCGGGCGCTGATTCAGGCAGGTATCCTGGTTAGAGCGTTGATATTTCTGCAGGTAATAGCGAGTTTCTGACCCATCCTCATCACGGACACGAATTTCGTCGGCCGATACATATGTAACTTCGCCAGCGGTGCGCGACACAATTACCATGCCAGAATCTCGTGCAGCCTGCGCTTCCAAGCCAGTGCCAACTAGAGGTCTCTCTGGTCTGAGCAAAGGCACTGCTTGACGTTGCATGTTCGATCCCATCAGGGCGCGGTTAGCATCGTCATGTTCCAAGAAAGGAATCAGCGAAGTCGCCACCGAGATAATCTGAACTGGCGAAACCGCTACGTAGTCAACTTCATCTGGTGCTGCTGTACCAAATTCTTGGCGATATCTGACTGGCACGAGTTCGCTAGTGATTGTGCCCGACTCATCCATCGAGATGTCGCCAGGTGCAACACGAAATTCATCTTCCTCGTCGGCGGTCATGTAAATCGGCAGTGAATCACGACGCACGCGGCCATTTTCAACTGGGTAATATGGAGTCTCCATAAAGCCATATTGATTCACACGCGCATGGGTGGCAAGCGAGCCAATCAGCCCAGCATTGGGACCTTCTGGTGTCTCAATTGGGCAAATGCGCCCGTAGTGACTTGGGTGAATATCACGCACAGCGAACCCGGCCCGTTCGCGAGTTAAACCACCGGGGCCTAGGGCACTCAAGCGACGTTTGTGCGTGAGTTCTGCCAACGGATTGGTTTGATCCATAAACTGCGATAGTTGGCTGGAACCAAAGAATTCCTTAATTGCCGCCACTAATGGCTTGGGGTTAACCAAGGAAGCGGGTGTCAAAGAATCAGCATCAGAAACCGTCATCCGCTCGCGAATGATTCGCTCAAGACGATTTAAGCCGACGCGCACCTGGTTTTGTAATAGCTCGCCCACTGAACGTACACGTCGATTACCAAGGTGATCGATGTCATCAACCTGACCAACATCAAACTCAAGGTTGATCAGGTAATTGATCGACGCCAGAATATCTTCTGGGGTCAGGACTCGAGTGGCCTCTGGCACGTTCAGACGCAATTTTTTATTCAGCTTGTAGCGACCGACTCGACCAAGGTCATATCGCTTCGGATCGAAGAACCGAGACTCTAATAGTTGGTGGCCACCAGTCACAGTAGGAGGTTCGCCTGGTCTTAGCTTGCGATAAAGCTCCATGAGAGCTTCTTCTTCGCCAAACTGCCCTTCTTTCTCGATTGTTTTTTGAAAATATTCAGGGTGGCGCAGAGAGTCAAAAATTTCGGCATCTGTCAGGCCTAATGCCTTTAGTAAAATTTGCGCAGACAATTTGCGGGTTTTATCAATACGAACCCAGACAAGATCGTTTTTGTCTGTCTCAAACTTGAGCCAGGCTCCACGATTAGGAATCAGACTGGCGTTATAAGCTCGTCGGCTATTTTTGTCAGTTTCCGACTTATAGTAAACGCCGGGACTGCGGACAATTTGGTTGACAATTACGCGCTCAGCACCATTAATAATAAATGTACCCCGATCTGTCATTAGGGGCAGGTCGCCAATAAAGACCTCTTGTTCTTTAATTTCTCCAGTTTCTTTATTGATCAGACGGGTGGGCACATACATCTGTACTGCATAGGTCGCATCCCTCCGCTTTGCTTCATCAACAGCATACTTAGGACTCTTAAGCTTGTAATCTTTCCCAACAAAATGGAGCTCCATTTTGCCGGTGTAGTCCGTGATTGGCGAAAAACTATTTAGTTCCTCAATCAAACCTTCTTCCAGGAACCATCGAAAACTCTCCCGCTGAATTTCTACTAAATCTGGTAGAGCAAAAGCAGGAGTTATGAGTGTTGGCTTATTCATGCACTAATGACTGCAGTTCTAGTGACAGCTAAGATGTATTTTGCCTATCGTAGGCATAAGCATTCAATACTATCGGACTCAAGCCTAGTTTGTCAACCCAAAGTTTTGAGGCGAGCAAGTAAGTGCAAATACTTAATGATTTATGGGTTTTAGGTTCACAAGAGCATTAAAATTAGGACTATACTTTTAAACGAACCTACGTGGGGCTGTGGCTCAGTTGGATAGAGCAAGCGCCTCCTAAGCGCTAGGCCGGCGGTTCAAATCCGCCCAGTCCCGTCGTTTTAGCTTAGTACCTTAGTGCAGAAATTTAGCTATGCCATTAATTGCTACTTATAGTATTGTTCAGGATCTAGAAAAGGCTGGAGCCTTAGCTATGCTTGTGCCGCCGGAAGGTGGGTATGAAGGGCGTTATCAGCGTCGCTTGCGTGCAGCGGGATATGACATTCTGTTTATTACGGCTCGCGGTTTGGGTGATATATCTAGCTACCTGACTGGGGTGCATGGTGTCAGACCCGCTCATCTAGGCAAAAAAGCAATACAGACTTATTTCCTGCCTCCTCAGATTCAGTATCGCCTGGCCAGTTTGCCTCCCAAGTCTAAGGGTTTGGTAGTTTGGTTAATTGAGGGGCGCTATCTATCTCGCCAGGAAATGGAGATATTAAGCCAATTGCCCGATCGCGATGCAAAAGTGAAGGTAGTACTCGAAGCAGCTAGCGGTCGTGAAGTGACTTGGCAGCCGCTAAAGCAATTTGTGGCTGCCGCAGCTTAAACAAGCTGTAAAACAGAAAGAGTTCGCCAGGATAAATAGCGAACTCTTTAATTTATGGTGAAAATTTCATACCGTTTACCGTAGGGTGGGCAATGCCTACCCTACTTTCAAAAATACTGTGTGAGTCCTAACATAGTTAGGCAGCAGCTAGATTCTTCGCAACAAAATCCCAGTTTACAAGGTGATCCAGGAAGTTTTGGATGTAATCAGGACGGCGATTTTGGAAATCAAGATAATAAGCATGTTCCCAAACGTCCAGGGTCAATAGTGCGGTTTGGCCATGGACAATCGGGTTCTCAGCGTTGGCGGTCTTGGTAACTTTAAGCGTTCCGTTGTCCAGCACTAACCAAGCCCAGCCACTACCAAACTGAGTTGTTGCAGCAGTCTTAAAAGCTTCTTTAAATTTATCGAGGCTACCGAAGTCTGCCACAATCTTGTCTAGTAAAGCACCAGTTGGGCTTCCGCCACCACCTGACTTGAGACTATGCCAGAAGAAAGTATGATTCCAAACTTGGGCAGCGTTATTAAAGATGCCAGCCTTGGCTGGATCTTTAAACGATATGGTGATTACTTCCTCCAGCGACTTGTCGGCAAGTTCCGTGTCTTTAACCAGATTATTGAGGTTGGTTACATAAGCGGCGTGATGCTTGTCGTGGTGAAATGAAAATGTCTGCGCTGACATATGAGCTGACTCTAGTGCTTCAGCGGCAAATGGTAAGGTAGGAAGTTCAAACGCCATTGTGATTTGTCCTGTTCTAGGGTTGGGTTGATTTTAAGTGTTGTAACGATTCTATGGTACAACCTTAAGAATCGTGGGCTGTATTTATCTAGGTTCTTGGCTCGGGATATTTAAAGTTAAAAATAACCAAGAATATGGATTTGTCTGATTTGCCAACCGAGATCTTTACTGTTAATCCGGAGCGATCGCTGACTAAGACATACTTAGAATGGATGCCACAACCTGGTAATTACGTTGAGGTTGATGGCAATACCTATATAGTTTTGGAGCGCCGTCATCGCTATCTTCTGAAAGCTGGACGATATGTGCCTCAGAAAATCACCGTATTTGTGAAACAAACTCAAAAGCCCTCTGAAATGAGCTTAATCAGAGGGCTTTGGGTAGTTGGAGATAGTAGATGCCGTTACAACGCCCATTCTGAGTTTGTTCGCTGTGCGGTAAATCCTGATGGCCCTTGTCATGGCTGTAATGCCTGGGAAGCTGTATCTGAAAACAGCTAGCTAATCCGTCAGACAGATTCGAGAGGAGCCATCGTCAGCTTGGCCTGTTTTAGTTGAGCGTGGTAAAGCTCCGCTTGCTCCTGTGGGCCGACCCAAACAATCGCTAGTCCTTCGGAATGCACTTGATTGGTGAGTTCCCAAGCGTGTTCTTCTGTCATGCTGGGGATATAGGTCATTAAACATTTGGCAACATACTCAAAGGTATTAAAGTCATCGTTTAGGACTATGACTTTGTAGTTAGGGTAGAGTTTGCGCGTTACCTTGGGAGCTGCCTCTTTTGTTTTTTGGGGAGCTTGGACAGCCTGGATGGCAGCGATCGCAGACGATGCAGACGATATAGATGCATGATGATATAAATGCATACTCAAAAATGCGCTTTAACAACTTTTACTGGACGATAAGCTAATACCAAAATTGCTCGGACTAAGATAATTATAATTATGCTTGACGATACAATTGTGGCGATCGCTACTGCCATAGTACCTCAGCAAGGTAGCGTAGGCATCGTGCGCTTATCGGGCAATCTGGCTGAGGCAATTGCTAAAAATATTTTTGTAGCTCCAGGCAAACAAATCTGGGACAGCCACCACATCCTCTATGGCTTCGTGCAGCACCCTATTAGCAGTGCCGCGATTGATGAATGCTTATTGCTAATTATGAAAGCTCCCCGTTCCTATACACGTGAGGATGTGGTGGAATTTCATTGTCATGGGGGCATGATGGCGGTGCAGCAGGTTCTAAATCTATGTTTGGAGCAGGGGGCGCGTCTAGCTCAACCGGGGGAATTTACGCTCAGAGCTTTTTTGCATGGCCGCATTGACCTGACTCAAGCGGAGAGTATTAACGACCTGGTGGGGGCAAAATCAGCGCAGGCTGCTCAAGCAGCGATCGCGGGATTACAGGGTAAGTTAGCTAATCCTCTGAGGCTCCTGCGGGCAAGGTGTCTTGATATTTTGGCAGAGATTGAGGCAAGGATAGATTTTGAGGATGACCTGCCACCCTTGGATATAAGTTGGGTAAAGGCTGAAATTGGCCAACTTGCCTTGACCGCGCAGCAGATTTTGGCAACCGCCGATCGCGGCGAACTGTTGCGGTCGGGGCTAAAAGTCGCAATCGTGGGTAGACCAAATGTCGGTAAGTCGAGCTTGTTGAATGCCTGGAGTCGTAGCGATCGCGCCATTGTCACAGATTTACCTGGTACCACTAGGGATGTGGTGGACTCACAGCTTGTCGTAGGTGGTATTCCGATTCAGGTGTTGGATACGGCTGGTATCCGCGAGACGGAAGATAAGGTGGAAAAAATAGGTGTGGCGCGATCGCAGCAGGCAGCACAAACTGCCGATTTAGTTTTGCTTGTGATTGATGCTGAGGTAGGCTGGCTGCGCGAGGATCGAGAGATTTTTGATTTAATTGGAGATCGCCCGACGCTTCTAGTGATTAACAAAATTGACTTAATCTCACCTGAGCAAATTAACTCTCTCATTCAATCAGTGAAGCCAGAGCAATTCAGGCAAACAGTCCACACCGTTGCCGCTCAGAATGAGGGAATTGAGGAGCTTGAAACAGCAATTCTTAACTGCGCTCAGAGCAGCAGTCTCTCCGCCGCTAATCTCGATATGGCAATTAACCAAAGACAAAAAGCTTGCCTGTTAAATGCTGAGCAGTCTTTAGGTAAAGTGATGGAGGCAATTGGCGATCGCCTGCCGTTAGATTTTTGGACGATCGATCTGCGGTCTGCAATTGCGGCGATCGGGGAAATTACTGGCGAAGAAGTAACGGAATCAGTGCTCGACCAAATTTTTAGTCGCTTCTGTATTGGCAAGTAGTAAGATTTTTGAAGTTGGAATATCTCCTATTATGAAAGATTTGAGACAAACTATCCGCGACTACTCTGGCAAAGATTTGGAAGCAAGAAAAAGTTGGTATTCTTCGGCAGTAGAGGCTTACAACAAGCTAAGACCGCGCTACCCTGAGGATCTAATGCGTCGAGTTGTAAAAGTAGCTGACCTCTCCTCCAATTCAAAAATTCTTGAGGTAGGATGTGGCCCTGGCAATGCTACAGTAGCATTTGCTCAGCTCGGCGGCTTGATGGCCTGTTTGGAACCTAACCCAGATTTCTGTCAGTTAGCCCGTCAAAATTGCAAACACTATCCCAACGTAGAGATTCAGAATATCTCGTTTGAAGAATGGCCTCTAGAAGTTGAAAAATTTGATACTGTCTTGGCAGCAACTTCTTTTCATTGGATAGATCCCGAAATTGGATATCCAAAAGCGGCGAATGCTTTGCGAGAAGATGGCTATCTAATTTTGTTATGGAATAAAGAACTTCAGCCCTCATACGAAATATATCAAAGCTTATCTGAAATCTATCAGGTACATGCTCCATCGATGAGCCGCTGCTATGAAGATAGCGCAACCCAGGAAGAGATCTTGCGGGAATTAGGGCAGATGGCGATCGCTTCGGGTAAATTCAAAGATTTAGTATCAGAACAGTTTGAGTGCAAAGCCACCTATAGCGTTAATGATTATTTGATGCTTTTAAGCACTTATTCACCGTACCTAAAGCTAGAGCCTCAGGTCAGGGATTCTGTATTTAATGGGTTAAGGGAAAAAATTGATCAGGACTTGGGAGGCAGTATTCAACTCTCATATCTCTCGGCTTTTCACATTACCAAAAAATATAGTTCATCATGCTGAGGCAATGCTTGGGAAGTATCGTACGCCGCTGAACGAGATCGCCAAAATACACCCCTCATAAGATGGTTATCCATTCAGGCGATCGCCCGATCGCAGGAAGACAAGATCCTTTGCCAGAGCGATACTAAAATTATCAAGCAGATGCGTCTTTCTCATTGTTCTGCTTTGATGGGGAACTATGAAACTTAGTACCTTTGCGGTTACTTCAGTATTATCTTTAGCAGCGATCGCCTCACCCCTTTTCTTTACCAATACTGCTTACGC
>JANMRU010000241.1:0-24158 GCA_031388585.1 Pseudanabaena sp. SOY_30_concoct_251
CTCACCCTGGAGGTGCTGGAAGGAAACCATGTTGCTCAGGCAGCATACAAGGCTTATAGATTTAATTATCGCCCTACTATTCCTAATCGCTTGATACAATAACTTCCCTCACTTTCAGAACAGCGATCCTTTATCGAGTTCTCTCGGAACATATCCCAATTCTTGACGTACAAAAGTTGCAATTAAGCCGCTCAACTGGAAGCCGCTTCCACCAAAGCATGAAATAAAGCTTTCTGAGCAGGACAATGGGCTGAGAGTTCTGGATGCCACTGCACGGCGATCGCCCAGGGATGCTCTTGGTGCTCGATCGCCTCAATTACACCATCAGGAGCAAAGGCTACAGGACTCCAACCACTCGATACAGACTGCACCGCCTGGTGATGCCACGAAGTTACCTCGGTGTTGGTGACTTTGAGTACTTGGGCTAAACGGCTTTGTGGAGTTACTTCTACCGTATGTGCTGTGGGGCGACGCGGATTGTCTAACCTGTGTAAAATGTCATCACCAAAATGATCTGGCACATGCGGAATCAGGCTACCGCCGCTAGCAACACCTAATACCTGCATACCACGACAAATCCCTAGAACAGGAAAGCCCTCAGCCATGACCATTTCTGCTAGGGCTAACTCAAATTCATCGCGTTCTGCATCCACGGAGTAAACCATTGGATGACTGTCGCCGCCATAAACTTCCGGATTAATGTCACCACCACCCGCCAAAATTAGACCATTAACAAGTTGCAAGATGCGATCGCAATGAGTTTCTCCAGGTGGCACCAAGATGGGAATGCCCCCTGCCCTTCGAACTGCATCCACATATACGGCCTGTAAAGTAAACTCAGCAGCATCGTTTCTGCCGTAGGTTGTTATGCCAATGATTGGAGGGTTGGGTGTGATAGGCGATCGCATTTGCACTCTAAGACTAACTGCCACAATTTATTACTGAAACAATAATCGACAACGGTGAAAAACCGAATAACTACATTTATTGTGACAAAGATTTTACAATTAGACGTATGACAAATTACATTTATGGTTCTCGTCAGTTTCTTTGAGGGCGATCGCTAGCTGATCTAGATCTGATTAATTTTAGTTGGCATTAACTATTGTGATTTCCATTTTTTCCCAAAATATTATCCAATTTAAATATGGTCTAGCGCTCTAACTGATCCACTAAATCGCTTGGTTCTCCAGGATAGAAGCAGCTATTCAAGATATCTACCAGATTGTAAGGGCATTCTGTTGGGAAAGTATTGCTAGGTAGATCAGTTTCGCTCACAGCCAATTCAATACCTTTCAGATATGCCTTATCAAGAGCTTCTTGAAGATAAGATTTTAGGCTAGGGTTATCTTCAAGTAGTTCAATCGTATCTAAACGTTGGATGCGAAGGGTGGCTAACCAGCTACGGCTGCGATGTTGGGGTTGGTACTCCCATTTCAGCAAATGCCCGATCAAAATACTCAAACGATTACGCAGTTCCTGCCGTTGCTGCTTACCCAAAGATTCAACCTCCTCAATCAGGTTGGGTAGGTCTATGCGATGCCATTGCTGGTTGTGGAGCAACATTGTTTGTTCCTGCGTCCAAGCATAGAAATCTGACTCGTACAGGCTCCGTGCAGGTTTTGGTTGCACCTCTATATTTGGGTTTATTTCGAGCATATATATATTAAGTCGATTTAACCACAGCATCTTTATTGTAGCTGCTCTAGACAGAATATTTTTCTTAGGTGAATGCAGCAAGACATTAAGACATTTTGTTGTGCTTGGCTCTTGGTATATTGCCTCTAAGCACCAACTTTACAACTTAGTTTTAAGCATGTTGCAGAAGTTGATGAAATGACGAAAAGTATTGAGGTGATCGAGGTCATCTTGAATCCGTCTCTGCAATTCTCGCAAGTAAAACTCTTTAAGAGCATCTTTGGGATCTCGCTCAGAATATCTAATATTTCTTGTTTTGAATAAAGCCTTCAAGTATGCTTTATGAAATTGAGAATGAGTAATAAAATCGTCATTATACTTACCCATTTCCTCTGGATCGGATGTTGAGACATCGTAATAATTTGAATAAGTCAGAAAGGGTTCGCTCTTATCTAATGGCATACTGTTTATCTGCGGTGGAAAGATGTTACGATTTCCCAGCAACCATGTTTCTATGCACCTATTTTGGATTATTGGAATCAGTTTTGTCTTGCCAAGGCTACTTATCTGAGATGCTAAAACCCTCTCTACTTTACTTTCTCTTTTGCTGACAGTTAGTTCATCGGCATCCAAGCAAACTATTAGATAGTCGTACTTGCCAGTTGAGTTAACATCAGAAATAGCATTTGGCAGATCGACATCAAGGATGGTAGGTATCCCTGCACTCTGAAATATGTAGTAGTTATTGTTTTCTGCTAAATCATAGTCTTCAACTCTTACAAGCTCCGGCAACAGACAACTGAGCCAGCTAGGATAAATCTTAAACTCAGCTTTGCCTTCAACAAGGAGATATAGGTTCATGCTGACTCAAGTTCTTCGTTGTATCGCTCTAGCTTGTTAATCAGTTGCAGATAGGCTTGATGCTTCGATCTACCAAGATTCAAATCTTCAGCGCTTTTAACTGTAACCACACCACCTTTACGCGTAACAATCTTCCAGCAGTCCATTGGGATGTTATTAATGATATACGGGTGATGACTAGTAAGAATAATTTGTAGGTCTTGCCTTTCTATAAGGATATCTGTTACGGCATCAATACAGTTAACACCTAGACTGTTTTCAAATTCATCAACTAAAAGCACAGAACCTTTAGGTGCCAAGTAGAATTCTGCAATATACATCAGTGTTTTAAACATTCCTTCAGAAATATTTTCTTCATCAATCCAATCCTTAATTCCTCTTTCCTTAATTTGAATTCTTGCAAGTTCGGGTACTTCTTTCTTGTTTTCATCAATTTCAAAAGATTGAATTTCAATATCTTCTATTTGAGGAAAAATATCGATAAAATAGTTTTTGATCGCTGAAAAAGTATCAGGAAAATAATTGTACATTGAGACCAGTTTGCGTCGCGCACTAATAACTAGATCGAGAATTGCTTGCAAGGAGTCATTACTATTGGGAATTTCCTTGTCAGAATTAAGTTTCCTTGGTTTAATCTTGGTTATTACAGAATTTCCATATATCGTTCTATTTACAAGCATAGTTACTGATGGAAAGAATTCTGGTGTGCCTTCAATTACTTTTCTGAAATTGAATTTAACAGGTGCAATAACATCTTCTTCACTCAAGATTTTAGTGATACTTTGAAATGGCGATAGTTTTGGAGTTAGGCTATTTTTGAACTTAGTTTCATTGTCAGATCTGTTCACTATCTCCTCATTATTTAAAAATAGTTCCTCTCTAATAATTTTAAAACTTTCTTTGTTATCAGCGAAAATGCTGGAAACTATTTTTTTAGTTTCAAATTCCCCTTGCCAGTGATATTCTTGGTCATCAGTGGCTAAAAATTTAACGTCCCATTCAACGCCATTTAGCGAATCTCCATTGGCTATTTTCTTTAAATTCAGAATCGCATTGAGAATTTGAGTTTTACCTGCACCAGATACTCCAACAAGCAGATTAAGGTTAGAGAATTCAACTGGTTCGAGTTTCCATCCTCTAGCACGATCATGGTATTCCAGCCTTTTAATTCTCATATTTGCCTCAGTCAGAAGTTATCTTAATCGTATCTCAACTAGACATCAGGTAGCTTGTAGCGCGACACAATGCGTTTAGCATATTCGGGTACGTGCGCTTCTAGCTTTTCAGGATAGTTGCGCCTGACGTAGAGATAATTGCGGATAAAGTGGGAATCGATCGAGAAGCGTCCGTACTCCAAGCCTTTGGGGCCAATTTTATTCACGACGAAGCTAATCAACCAGGCTAACCACATCGGGATAGTGGTGGCATTGTCATAGGCAGCAATCCCCTGTTGGACGGCGGCGGTGCGATCGCCACTAGACATCACTGCTTGGGTCGCTAACTGCCCTTGCACCAGATCGAGCATTTCTTTACCCGTATCATTGCGCACCACGATCCACTGCCAGCCAAAGGGAGCGCCCATATATCCCACCACCAGATCGGCAAGCGAATTCACATAGTCAAAGCAGGTCATGCAGGAAGGGGCAAATACATCTTTGAGTTCCTTGGTATTCAGCCCAAAAAATGGGACTTCCTCAGTCGAGCCATCTTCATGCCGAAAGTGAACGTTAAAGTCCTGCATGAATTCGTAATGCACAACTGTTTCAGGCGATCGGCTAGTGGTTTCCAGGAATTTTTGCAATCCGGCGCGACTAACGTTATCGACGCAAGGCGTACCCAACACATAGAGCTTCTCTAAACCAAGTTGCTTTTCCACCGTGCGCAATGCCTGAATTTGGCAACCAACGCCAATCACCAAAAGACGCTTCATGCCAGACTGTTCGATTTGCTCTAATACCGATAGGTTGGGAGATAGGGTTGGCTTATTTACCCGCGCGGCCAAAATTTCTTCAGGTGTAGTTGCAATAATTGGCTTGGGCTGGAAGCGATCGCCTTCACTCGACTGCACACACACCACACCCTCAACCATCCCCTTCGCCAGCATCTCAATCGCGATGCTAGAGACAATACCCGTCCACTGCGCCCCTGGAATCGGCTCAATTTTGCGTGCCGCCATCATCTCCTGATGCACGCCAAAATACAGATCGCGATCGCTGTCTAAATCGCGGGAACGACCGTGAGTTTCTGTCTCCAATTCACTAATGTGCTGAGTGATAAACGCGCAGGCTTCCTTGACATAGTGGATGAAATAGGTATCACAGAGACCGCATTCACTACACAATGCTTTGGCAGGACGGCGCTTAACACTTGGTAAAGCTTTGGCTTTACGGTGGGCAGGAGTAACGGTCATGTTAAAAGTTTGTGATTAATTATTTGATGCTTTGTAAGCAGTGTGCCACAATCCATCCGCGATCGCCAATCCATAACTATTTACCCAGTTATTCACACACAACTAAACAATTGGGGTAAATAAAAATAACACCATATTTTTTGGTAAGTTTAGCTAACAAGCCCAAATCACTTCCAGCAGAGCACGAACGCAACCAAAATGAACCCAGATAGAATCCTCGCAGCAATCGACATCGGCACCAACTCCATCCACATGGTGGTGGTACAGGTAAATACCAGTTTGCCCAGCATGACGATTATTACCACCGAAAAAGCCACTACCAGGCTAGGTGAACGCTGTGCCAAGACGGGGGGCTTGACGGATGAAGCTATGCAGCGATCGCTTGTGGCTTTAGCACGCTGCCAGGAAATTTGCCGCAGCATGGAAGTCGAAGAAATTATTGCCGTTGCCACCAGTGCCGTGCGCGAATCACCGAACGGCTCAGACTTTATCGAAACTATTGAGCGAGAGCTAGACTTAAGAGTCGAGTTAATTTCTGGACAGGAGGAAGCTAGACGGATTTATCTGGGCGTACTGTCCGCGATCGAACTTAATAATCAGCCCCACGTAATTATTGACATTGGTGGTGGCTCTACGGAGCTAATTCTAGGCAATGGCCACGATCCAGACTTCCTGAGTAGCACTAAGGTAGGAGCCGTCAGGCTTAGCGATCTATTGGTCTCGACCGATCCCATATCCAACAGGGAATTCGAACGCCTACAAATATATATCCGTGGGATGCTTGAAAGGTCAACGGACGATCTTAGAGAACTGCTCGATGGTAGTCCAGCTCGGATGATTGGAACTTCAGGCACGATTGAGACCCTAGCTATTCTCCATGCCAAAGAAAAGTTCGGCACTGTCCCCAATCCACTGCAAGGTTATGAATTGACATTTGCCGATATCGAAAGTATGGTCGCACGCTTCATGAAGCTAGATTTTGAAGGTCGCTCGGCTTTAGTACGGGACAAAAGAGCTGACATTATCCTGGCAGGATCGATGATCCTGCTGGAAACCATGCGGCAAATCCAGGCTAGCAAAATTACGATCTGCGAACGATCTTTGCGCGAAGGCTTGATTGTGGGATGGATGCTCGAACATGGCTTAATCGAGGATCGGATGCGTTACCAAAGTTCGGTACGCGATCGTAATGTGCTGAAATTAGCCGAGAAATTTGGCGTTAACATCAGCTATGCCAACCAAGTAGCAAGGATGGCCTTAAGCATTTTCGACCAAACCCAAGGCATCTTGCATAACTGGGGCGATGCCGAGCGCGGTTTATTGTGGGCATCTGCTATTTTGCACAACTGCGGCCACTTCGTAAACCACTCTGCCCACCACAAGCATTCCTACTATCTGATCCGTAATGGCGGGCTGCTCGGTTACACCGAATCCGAAATAGAAACTATTGCAAATCTAGCCCGTTACCACCGCAAGAACGAACCCAAAAAGAAGCATGAAAACTATCGGCGTATTACCAACAAACGCTTAAGGTTTTTTGTCGACCAGGTTAGTCCCTTACTGCGACTAGCAGTAGCGTTGGATCGAAGACAGATTAGTGCGATCGAAGAAGTTATACTAACTTGTGACCTCAAATCACAAATTTGTCATATGCAAGTTGTGTCGGCTCAAACCGACGATCCCTGCACCTTAGAGTTGTGGAGCCTCGATTACAAAAAACAACCTTTTGAATCGCAATTTCACATCGAGCTATCTGTAACTCTGGCCGCTACCTCTGCGGCATCTAAGGTCACCGAAGTACCCGTATAGTATTACTGCGGAGTGTATGGATGCATAATCAAGCCAAAGCAATCAGGATTTTCTCATTACTTCAAGAGTGTTCAGAATGGACACTTTACAAAACTTATCTTCAAAATTCTGATTTTATTGTCCTCAAGGGGGCGATTTTCTGGTGTGATAGATTATGCAGCCCCTATTTATGCGAGCTAGTTTGAATGATCGATAATTCGTCACATTTAAACCAAAGCCGCACCTTATTTAATTAATGTTTTAGATATATCAAAAAGGTAAATAAATGAGTGTTACAGCATCAAGCGGAGCCGTAAACGCCCGTCCCCGTTTATATCAAACAGCTATAACGTCCACAATTTCACAGGTGGAGCAGCAGGATCGGTTCCCTGGACGTTCTGAACTTGACGACTTGACTGTTTACTTTCAATCTGGTGCTAAGCGCCTTGAAATTGCTGCGATCCTGACTCAGAATTCCGAAAATATTGTTTCCCGCGCTGCTGGCCGTATTTTTACGGGTGGTTCGGCAATGTCTTTCCTAGAAAAGCCTAAGACATCGGAGCCAATGCAAGTAGGTCAAGATGGACTGAAAATTGATACGAAGCGGGGCATGGCTCTTGGCACCGTTACCTATGCTGAAGCCAGTCAGGGCTTTTTGGGTTCGATCAAATCCTTCTTCACCAGTGTAAGCTCCGTTGACACCCCGTCAGGGTTCCGCCCGATCAACATTGCCCGTTATGGCCCAGAGCGCATGCAGAAGTCGCTGCGTGACTTGAGTTGGTTTTTGCGCTATGCCACCTATGCTATTGTGGCTGGCGACCCCAACATCCTCGCCATGAATGTCAGGGGCTTACGTGAAATCATCGAAGCAGCCTGTTCAGTTGATGCCACAATTGTGGCGCTGCAAGAAATGAAGCTAGCTGCAATTAGCTACCTCAAGGGCGATCAAACAGGAGCCGATATTGTCGCGCAGTACATGGATGTGGCGATCGCCGAATTTAGAGCAGCGACTCCATCTCCCAAGGTGCGTCAGCGCAACTCCACCGATCTGCAAGGCTTGTCTCTACCGCAGATTTACTTCAATACGGCTGAGCGCCGCCAGAAGTTCGTGATGAAGCCAGGCTTATCTGCCAGCGAAAAGAATGAGGCGATCAAAGCTGCCTACCGTCAAATCTTCGAGCGCGATATCACCCGTGCCTACAGCCAGAGCATTTCCGATCTCGAATCAAAGGTGAAAAACAACGAAATCTCCATGCGTGAGTTCGTCCGTCGCCTGGGTAATTCGCCGCTATACCGAGATCAATTCTTCCTACCTTTCATCAACTCTCGTGCCCTAGAACTAGCCTTTAAGCATTTCCTGGGACGTTCACCTGAAAGCCGCGAAGAAATCCAGAAATATTTTGCGATCGTCTCTAAAGGCGGTCTGTCAGCAATGGTTGACGCATTGGTTAACTCAATCGAGTACAGCGACTACTTTGGTGAAGAAACCGTGCCCTACCAGCGTGGCTTCGGTCAAGAAGCTCAAACTGCCCGTAACTGGGGTGCACAATTTGACCTCTACAAATACTCCGCACCATTCCGTAAGGTACCGCAGTTTATTACACTGTTTGCTTCCTACAATCAACCATTGCCCGATCGACATGTTTACGGTTCAGGCAACGATCCACTAGAGATTCAGTTTGGGGCAATTTTCCCCAAGGAAACCAGAAACCCCAGTGCCAGCCCTGCGCCATTTGGTAAAGATACTCGTCGGATTTTAATTCGCAAAGGGCCTGGCATTCAAAATCAACTGAGCAATCCTGGTGCAAGAGGTGATGCTCCCGGCTCGCTTGGTTCAAAAGTATTAAAACTCGATCAACTTCCTGCTTTCAAAGGCAAGAAGTACAACAAGAATGTCAGCGTTAAGTTTGCCGAGAGTTCTACACAGGGAATCATTAGGGCAATCTACCTACAAGTTTTTGGGTATCTGCCCTACTCTGGACAACGGCTATCTGTAGCTGAAATCAAGCTGGAAAATGGTGACATCACCGTGCGCGAATTTGTGCGTCAATTGGCGAAGTCAAACACATTCCGCGATCGCTACTGGACAAAGCTATACGTTTGTAAAGCAGTGGAATACATCCATCGTCGTCTCCTCGGTCGCCCCACCTATGGTCGCGAGGAAATGAACGCTTACTTTGATATCTCCGCCAAAAAAGGCTTCTATGCCTTGGTCGATGCCATTCTCGACACCAAGGAGTACGAAGAAGCATTTGGTGAAGACACAGTGCCCTACGAGCGCTATCTCACTCCTGGCGGTTTATCATTACGCTCAACTCGGGTCGGCTCAATTGGGTCTAAGGGTGCCGCAATTCGTCAAGAGGAAACACCCCGCTTTGTCACACTTGGGCATGTTGAAGAAGTGCGCTCTGAGGTCTCCATCCAAGATCGGATCAACCAGGGTGTCAGCAAGCAACGCGTCCAAACCAAGATCTTCAAGCTATGCAACCTCGATCCCACTGAAGTCAACAACCTAGTTCGTGCGGCATATCGCCAAGTATTTGAGCGTGATATGGATGCCTACGTAGCTAGCCAGCAATTCAGCCTCGCGGCCAGTAAATTAGCTAATGGGGAAAGTACTGTCAAGGAATTTATCCTGGCTCTAGGTACTTCTGAGCTTTACCTCAAGGAGTTTTACACACCTTTCCCCAACACCAAGGTAATTGAGCTAGGCACCAAGCACTTCCTCGGACGTGCACCTCTAGATCAAGCTGAAATTCGCAAATGTAACCAGACTCTAGCTAACAGAGGTATTAAAGCCTTTGTCACCGAGTTGGTGAGTAGCCGCGAATATCTTGATGCATTTAGTGAAGATGTAGTGCCATACAATCGCTATGCCACCTTCCCGGCTGCCAACTACCCCAACACGATGGAGCTATATGGCCGTCTTACCAAACAAGACAATTCCATTGTTGTACCTAGCTTCAAGTCGGTGAAGCCCAAGATAGATGCGACCCTAATGCCGCTCCTATCAAAGCAACTGCAAGATGAGCGTTCCTACATTGGTAGCGTCAAAGTCGATTAAGACTTGAATCATTCATTAATTAAAGGGGGCACACAAATGTGTGTCCCTTTTTAATAGCCGAAATCTTACCCAAAAGTGGAATCTCTATAGTGCAGGTACGGGAACCCGAATCCCCCAGGCGCAAAAATTGCAGTATATTAGCACTCGATATGGGTAGAGTGCTAAATCGCACAGCGCCGTACTCAAACTATTACAAAGTCTTGAATTTCAGGGAGGTAGATCACTGTGGCATCGTTAACGTTGCAAGGAACTAAGCTGCAACCATTGGGCGATCGCCTTTTGGTTAAGGTAGTTGAGAAAGAAGAAAAAACTGCTGGTGGCATTTTCTTGCCCGACACTGCACAAGAAAAATCACAGGTGGGTGAAGTTACGGCAATAGGCCCAGGAGCGCGTAACGATAATGGCGATCGCGTGGCTTCCGAAGTAAAAGTAGGCGACCAGGTGATGTACTCCAAGTATTCCGGCACCGAACTTAAGATTGACAGCATCGATTATTTGCTCCTGAGCGAAAAAGATATCCTCGCAATTGTGGGATAGGAACCGATGAGGTTAAGCAACCAAAAAGTTGACTGGCCAGGACTACAAACAAAGAACTTATTACCAAATCCAAAGAAATACCATGGCTAAAAAAGTTGTATTTGATGAAGAATCTAGACGCGCTCTAGAAAGAGGAGTAAATGCCCTAGCTGATGCCGTGCGCGTCACGCTCGGCCCAAAGGGTCGTAACGTAGTTCTTGAGAAGAAGTATGGCGCTCCTCACATCGTCAACGATGGCGTTACGATCGCCAAAGAAATTGAATTAGAAGATCCACTAGAAAACACTGGCGCACAATTAATCCGCGAAGTTGCAGCTAAAACCAACGATGTCGCTGGCGACGGAACTACTACCGCTACAGTTTTAGCCCAGGCCATGATTCGTGAAGGCTTGCGTAATGTGGCAGCTGGCACTAACCCGATCAGCCTCCGCCGTGGCATGGAGAAAGTAGTTGCTAATCTGGTAGATGTGATTGCTAGCTATGCTAAACCCGTTGAGGGAGAAGCGATCGCTCAAGTTGCCACGATCGCCGCTGGTAACGATACGGAAGTGGGTGGAATGGTTGCTGAAGCCATGAATAAAGTTGGTAAGGATGGCGTGATCACCGTTGAAGAATCCAAATCATTAGCGACAGAGCTTGAAGTCGTAGAAGGGATGCAGTTCGATCGCGGTTACATCTCCCCCTATTTCGTCACCGATACCGAGCGCATGTTAGCTGATTTCGAAAATGCAAAATTGCTGATCGTTGACAAAAAAATCAACGTGATTCAGGATTTAGTTCCTGTCCTAGAAAAAGTAGCTCGCAGTGGTTCCCCCCTAGTCATAATTGCTGAAGATGTCGAAGGCGAAGCTCTAGCTACCCTAGTAGTCAACAAGCTCAGAGGTTCTCTGAATATTGCCGCGATCAAAGCACCTGGCTTTGGCGAGCGCCGCAAGGCAATGTTACAAGACATTGCTGTACTCACAGGCGGCCAGCTGATTTCCGAAGAAATGGGACTCAATCTGGAAACTGCTAGCTTAGAGATGCTAGGTACCGCGCGTAAAGTCACAATTACTAAAGATAAGACCACAATCGTCGCAGATGCTGGCAATAAAGGTGATATCGACAAGCGTGTTGCTCAGATTCGCCGCGAACTAGATGAGACTGACTCAGATTACGACACAGAAAAACTGCAAGAGCGTTTGGCTCGCCTAGCAGGTGGGGTTGCCGTGATTAAAGTTGGTGCTGCTACCGAAACCGAACTCAAAGATCGCAAACTCCGTATTGAAGATGCACTCAACGCTACTCGTGCTGCCGTCGAAGAAGGCATCTTGCCTGGTGGCGGTGCTACCCTGATCCACCTAATCGCGCATATTGAGAAATTCAAGGCTGGTCTGAGCAGTGAAGAAGCAGTTGGCGCTGATATTCTGGCAAAGTCCCTAGAAGCGCCTCTACGTCAGATTGCAGATAACGCTGGGCTCGAAGGCACAGTGATTGTGGAGAAGGTAAAAGAACTGAGCTTTAACATGGGCTTCGACGCCTTAAAGTCTGAGTTCGTAGACATGATCGCCAGTGGCATTATCGATCCAGCTAAAGTTGTAAGATCGGCAATTCAAAATGCGGCTTCGGTTGCAGGTATGGTACTAATGACAGAAGCTCTAGTCGTTGACAAACCTGAGAAGAAGTCTGCTGGTGGCGATCCTGGCATGGGCGGCATGGGTGGTATGGGTGGTATGGGCGGTATGGGCGGTATGGGCGGCATGATGTAAGTAGCCCTCTAGCCATAACAGTTATCTATCGAACGGGCAGACTAGGGTACGCATAGGTCTGTTCCTCTGGCCTCTTAATATCTGCCCTGCTCTAGGAATGAACCTTTCGTTCCTAGAGTTTTTTTATTGTAACGAACCTATAGTCGCGTTCCAACAAGCGTGGAATCAGCTGAGCCGTAATTGCGGCCACATCCTGACCGCCATGCATACCATCATGCAAAACGATAATCGAGCCGTTCTGTACCTGCTTCATCACTCGCTCTACCACAGTGCTAATTCCAGGGCTAGTCCAATCCTCTGGTACAACACTCCACATCACAGGACGGTATTGCCACTGCCGCAATAGTTTTAGAGTTTGAGGCGTAAATAGTCCGTTAGGTGGTCTGACATCTTGGATTTTTTGGGGTTCAAGACCACAGGCATTTGAGATTGCCATTTGATTTTTTGTTAAGCTTTGTTGCAATGCCTCCGCACTCAGCCTAGGGAAAGAGCGGTGCTCGTAACCATGTAGACCAAGCCAATGACCTTGTTGGTAAACAGCTTTAGCCACCTGAGGCGCGCGATCGACACATATACCCAGCCAAAAGAAGCTAGCCGCAACACTATATCGGTCTAATACTTTAAGTAAAGCTGGAGTATAGCTGGGATGCGGCCCATCATCAAAGGTTAGTGCGATCGCCTTTCTCTCGGGATCGCCTGCCCAGAGGCAATTAGGAAAAAGCGTCTGCAACACTTTATATACATATGGATAGAGTGGTGCAAACTGCATAACAAGGTTGGGTATCGATCGAGGTATCGCATCTAAATTTCGATTATGATACTCTTTTATTAATCACTAAATACCAATGCAAGTGGTGTAAGTAGATATTGAGGAGTTAGATAAATCATGATCAAAAGATTCGCACTATCAATTTTAGCTGGAGCTGCCATTGCAGCCATGCCAGCCCAGGCTGCCCCCGAGCCCGAGTACATCGACAGCAGCTCGATGCAAGTAATCGAAAAAATCGATGGCAACATCGTGACTTTCAAAGATAGCCAAGGGCAATCCAGAGACTATTATGTACCCACCTGGATGTTTAGTAAATACGATCTTAAAGTTGGCACCTCTGCTACTCTGTACAACAAGAACGTAATCCAGGGTACATATAAGAGTGGTTACGTTGAAGTGACAAAGCCTGGGGTTCCTGAAACTCCAGAGGTTTTTGCAGTTCATGATACCCGTAAAGTGTGTACTTCGGTAGAAAGCCCTGCCAGCGTGGGTTTAACTTCTGGCAAGCGTGTTTGGTACAAGCCTGAATGTTGCCTAGCTACAATTCCTGTAGTTGGTGCTATGTCCTTCTACGTAAAGAAAGAAATTGTGGTTGAGCGTTCCGAGCCCCCCGCAGTTCCTCCTGCGCCAGCACCTGCACCCGCACCTGCACCTCGCACCTGGTAATTACGGAATAATTTTCATAATTTAATTTTAAAAACCTCCAAACATGATTGTTTGGAGGTTTTTGTTTTTTTAATATAGCCAACGGCTAGATCGTTAGGACAGATTTTAACTGGTGGTGTGGGGGCTATCCCCCACGGAGGGGTTCTACCCCTCCACCCCGTCTAACCTGATTGGCGACAGCTATATTTCTAAGGTTCGACAATTACTGGAGTTCCCTCAGCTAGCATGTCATACATGGCTCTAATATCAGCATTACGCATTCTAATACAGCCGTGGGAAATAGCCTGTCCAATTACCGACTCGTTTGGAGTTCCATGAAATGCCACATAAATGCGCCCATCTGTATAAAAGTCGATCGCCCGCTCTCCCATAGGGTTATTGCGACCTGGGGGAATCACATCGCCTGTCCAAGGGTTCTTCCAGGCTGGATTTTTTTCCATGCGCAGAACCTTAAAGTTCCCCTTGGGGGTTTCCCATCCTGCCCTGCCCACTGCCACTGGATAACTTGCCTTTAGATCTTTACCTTCATAGACGTAGACTTTGCGATCGCGCAACCGAACTACTAACCGCAAATCTAAAGAGTCAGCAGCTAACATAGCATTGGCATCAAGTGGCGGCAGCTCAGGTTTAAAAGTAGAAGATTTACCTGTTAGTAAAGCTACATCCTTAGATGAATTGTCTTTAACATCCGAGTTAGCAGAAGTAGGGAGGTGAGCCGAGAGCAGTATAACTGTCACAGCCAGGCTCACCCCAATTGAGCGCTGAAGCGAAAGTTTCATTGTCATCGCTGACATTATTCCATTAAATTTTTAACCTATATAACTAGATTAGCACTGGCAAGAAATTGGCAGTGCCTATACCAAGACGGAATTTTGTAATTTGCTTAAAAGAGAGCGCATATGTATCGCTGTGATTCCCAACGCTATAAAGGGTACTTTGGAGTATCTCAACCCTCAAAGCACCCTAAATTAGGCAAAGGTTTCCCTGATTAACCTCTAGGTAGTGAGCGTGCGTCTCTTTGTGACTAGACGGAAGGCTTCAATCTGATCGCCTTCTCTCCAATCAGTAAACTTCGGTAAAGCAACACCGCACTCAAACCCAGATGCAACTTCTTTAGTATCATCCTTCATACGTTTAAGTGAGTCTAAAGCTGCCTCATGAAGCAGAGCACCATTGCGCTTCACTCTTACTCTACAGTTACGAATTAGCTTGCCTGATAGCACATAGCAACCCGCCACTACTCCCTTGCCAATAGAGAATAGTGCCCGCACTTCGGCTATACCCAAATGCTCTTCGATCAGCTCTGGCTCCAATAACCCTTCCATCGCATCCTGGATATCTTCCAGAAGCTTATAGATGATGTTGTAGTCACGCACATCTACGCCCAGTTCATCTGTGGCCTGTCTGGCACCAGTTGCCATGTTTGTATTAAAGCCGATAATCACAGCGGAGCTAGCGGCAGCCAAATCCACGTCATTTTCAGTGATCTCACCAGCTGCGGCAAGTAGTACACGCAACTGGACTTCCTGTTGCGGTAATTGTTCGAGAGCATTCAAAATAGCCTCAACCGAGCCTTGTACATCACCCTTAAGAATGAGGTTCAGTTCCTTAAGTTCACCTTCCTGAGCCTTCGCTGAAACTGTACCTAAGGTAACTCGGCGCGATGCCATCGACTGCTGCAAGCGAGATTGACGCTGCTGCGATGCGCGATCGCTAGCAGTTGCCCTTGCCAGTTTCTCATCGATAAAGACTTCAAACTCATCACCTGCTGCTGGGACGTCACTGAGGCCAAGTACCTCAACGGCAAAGGATGGACCTGCTTCATCAACGCGCTTACCTTGGTCATCAACCATAGCTCGCACCTTACCAAAAGCCGATCCTGCTAGCAAAGCATCCCCAATTCGTAAAGTACCGTTTTGCACTAATAAAGTAGCTACTGGGCCACGAGCCTTATCCAGGTTAGCCTCAATTACTGTGCCGCGTGCGGTGCGATTGGGATTGGCTTGCAGATCTTCGACCTCAGTTACCAGCAGGATCATTTCCAGCAAGGTATCGAGGTTTTCGCCCTTCATCGCACTTACTGGCACCATGATCGTATCGCCACCCCACTCTTCAGCAACTAAACCATGTTCGGTTAACTCCTGGCGGATGCGATCAGGCTGAGCCTCTAGCTTGTCAACTTTATTAATCGCTACAATAATTGGTACTTTAGCTGCACGGGCATGACTAATTGCTTCAATCGTTTGTGGCTGCACACCGTCATCGGCGGCAACGACAAGAATGGCAACGTCAGTTACCCTCGCACCCCGTGCCCGCATAGCTGTGAAGGCTTCGTGTCCTGGGGTATCCAAAAAGACAATTTGTTCTTGTTTGCCATCGCGCTCGACTTCGACGTGATAAGCCCCGATATGCTGGGTAATACCACCAGCTTCACCTTGAGCGACTTTGCTCTTGCGAATTGAGTCGAGGAGTGTGGTTTTACCATGGTCAACATGCCCCATAATCGTGACTACAGGTGGTCGTCTTTGAAGACTTTCTAAGTCCTTGGCCTCAACCATCTCAGTCACCTTACGGGCTGGCGCATCCGCCTCCGCTACTTCAACCTCAAAACCTAGCTCGATCGCCACCATACTAGCGGTGGGAACATCGAGCGTCTGGTTGATATTCACCATCACTCCTTTAAGGAATAGAGTGCGGATAATATCAGTTTCCGGCAACATGAGCTGGGTTGCTAGCTCCTGTACGTTGATGCTACCCTGCAAGGTCAACTTTGTGGGTTTTACTTCCACCACTTCTTGCGTAGGTCGGCGATCGCGGGATTTGCGGCTAGAGCGATCGGAGGACTTAGAAGGCGCAGCGATCGCCATTGGCTTCGCCAGACGTTGCTTAGGACGAGCTGTAGGTCTTGCGAGGGAGAGACTGATCTGAGGGACATCCTCTTCCAGCTCATCAATAATATCCTCTTCATCAATGACCTGGAGATACCGCTTGGGTTTATTTAAACGCGCAGCCTTCTCCCTCAGCTCCTGCATTTCCTGATCTTCATCATCTTTTTTCGTCTTGCCCCGCTTACCACCAGGACGAGTAATTCCGCGATCGCTACCAGGCTCAGCAGGCGCTGTTGGCGTGGCGATCGCAGGCTTATCACCGCGCATCACTGGAGCACCTGGTCGATCTGGTCGATCTGGCCGATCTGGCCGATCTGGTCGATCTGGTCGATCTGGTCGCTGTGGAGCTACTGGGGCTCTTAGCGGTCTGGGAGGATCGTTGGGAGCGGTAATACCACGCTCGATCAGTACAGAATCTTTGACAGGGGTAGGACGGTTAGTTTGAGGGCGCTTTGGCAGTGACACATCCCGAGGAGGAGTCCCTTGGCTACGCACAACTGGTTTTGGTTTTTCGGTGATTGGTTTGCTAATTGATGTAGCTGCGGAATTATCCTCTGAATTCATTTCATCAGGCTGTCCCACCGATTTTGCATCTGGCATGGGAGGCGAAACTACCATGCGAATTTCTTGAGGGCTAGCTTGCGGCTTAGACTGCTTAGCTGGAGATTTAGGGAGAATAGGAATAGGTTTAACGATCGTATTTACAGGCTGTGATTGCTTGGATTCATTAGCAGGAGGCAATGGTTTTAAAAGCTCGGATTGTGGCGTTTGTTGCGATCGCAAGGACTCTGTTGCAGGAGCTTCTTTGTTTGCAGAAGCATCGCCAGGAGGGGCGATCAATTCAATCTTTGGAACTAAGTCCGTGACTACGTCCTGAGAATTTGGGATAACAACGTCAGCTCTGACCTCGGGTAGTTCGTCTTCTGTGAGTCGCGCTGGAGGCTGAACCAGGTGCGAGGCAGGAACGGGGCTGGTTAAAAGATCGACGGGAACTAGAGCTTGGGGTGCGGCAATTTGCGCATCTGACTTTGCCTGTCCTCTCTGCTCTGGGCTCTGCGCTTTGGCTTCTTCATTTAGTTGTGGCGGACGAGCAACAGTTGGAGGCGAAGCCAAGTTTGCAGTGGGCTTGCTTACGGTCACAATCTGTTGTTTTGCAGAGCGATTATCTTTGTCCCCTGACTCCTTGGTTGCTGCTTCCTTAGGTCTTGGCGCAGAAGGGGCTGGAGCTAATTTCCTTTCTGGGGCAGTTGCACGAATTAGATTTGCTTCTGACTCTGTAATTGTGCTGCTATGACTCTTAACGGCAATATTTAACTGTTCGCAAATTGCCAATATATCTTTTGTCTCCAAATTTAATTCCCGCGTCAACTCGTAAACTCTGACTTTGCTGCCGATGCTCATTTAGCTCTTCTGCCCTGTTCGCTTGATTTACATAAAAACTGCTGCCTATATTGCTAGATTTAACTTTAAGGAGCGGTGTTGCCGATTAGACTGTACTAGACTACATCAATTACTTGAAAGTAGCCTTAGGTAATGTAACTATTATGTCTCATGTGACCACGAAAATACTGAGATACCCACTACTTGTAAAGTTTTAGCTACAAACCAACGACGTATTGGCAATCTGTTGATAACCTTCGAGTTACATTTAGTTACATTAGGGTTAGGATCAAAACAAATATCTGTGTAATTTATGACTGACGTACCCGTCTCCCAGATTCGCAATTTTTCCATCATTGCACATATAGATCATGGCAAATCTACACTAGCAGATCGCTTGCTGCAACATACGGGAACTGTAGCAGATCGAGATATGAAAGCACAATTTCTCGATAATATGGATCTGGAGCGCGAGCGTGGGATCACAATTAAGCTGCAAGCAGCACGGATGGATTACACGGCAAAGAACGGAGAGAAATTCGTATTAAATCTGATTGATACGCCAGGACATGTGGACTTTTCCTACGAGGTATCGCGATCGCTAGCTGCTTGTGAGGGAGCATTGTTAGTTGTAGACGCATCGCAAGGTGTGGAAGCGCAAACTCTAGCCAACGTTTATTTGGCTTTAGAGAATAATCTGGAAATTATTCCAGTCTTAAATAAAATCGATTTACCGGGAGCCGATCCAGAAAGAATTGCCGCCGAGATCGAGCAACTGATTGGGTTGGATTGCTCGGAAGCGGTCAGAGCATCTGCAAAGGAAGGAATTGGCATCGCTGAGATATTGGAGGCAGTGGTAAAGCTGGTGCCACCGCCAGAGGATACAACCCACAATCCTTTGCGCGCCCTCATTTTTGATAGTTATTACGATGCTTACAGGGGTGTTATTGTCTATTTTCGCGTTATGGATGGCACGGTGCGTAAAGGCGATCGCATCAAATTTATGGCATCAGGGCAGGAGTACGAAATTGATGAGATCGGCATCCTCGCCCCAAACCAGATCCAGGTACAAGAGCTCCATGCAGGTGAGGTTGGTTACTTAGGCGCGGCAATTAAGACTGTGGCACACGCCCGCGTCGGGGATACGATTACACTAGCTCACACACCTGCATCTGAAGCTTTCCCAGGTTACCAAGAAGCTAAGCCCATGGTATTCTGCGGCCTGTTTCCCACGGATGCTGACCAGTTTGAAGATTTGCGCGAAGCTTTAGTCAAGCTCAAGCTGAATGACGCGGCACTCAGCTACGAACCCGAGACTTCAAATGCGATGGGGTTTGGTTTTCGCTGTGGTTTCTTGGGGCTATTGCACATGGAAATCGTGCAGGAGCGCTTGGAGCGAGAATACAACCTAGATTTGATTATTACTGCTCCTTCGGTAATCTATCGGGTTACTAAAATCAAAGGCGATGTTGTTTACATCGATAACCCTGGTGAATTGCCTTCTCCCCAAGAGCGGGAGCAGATTGAAGAACCTTATATCAAACTAGATATCATGACGCCCCAAACCTATATTGGGACGCTGATGGAGTTGTGCGAGTCTCGGCGTGGGATTTATCAAGATATGAAATATATCACCAAGGAACGTACCACTCTAATCTATGAAATGCCATTAGCGGAAATTGTCACGGATTTCTTCGATCAGATGAAATCGCGAACCAAGGGTTATGCCAGCATGGAATACTCTGTGATTGGTTATCGTGTTAATGAGCTAGTTAAGTTAGATATTCTTGTCAATGATGAACCCGTAGATGCGCTAGCCTGTATCGTACATCGTGACAAAGCCTACAATGTCGGTCGGGCTCTGGCCTCCAAGCTCAAGGAACTAATTCCTCGCCATCAGTTTCAGATCCCCATCCAAGCAGCGATCGGCACTAAGATTTTATCGCGTGAGAATATTCCTGCCATGCGCAAAAACGTGCTGAGCAAATGTTATGGCGGTGACATTTCGCGTAAGCGCAAACTCTTGGACAAGCAGAAAGAAGGAAAGAAACGGATGAAGTCGATCGGTACCGTCGATGTGCCTCAAGAGGCTTTTATGGCTATTTTGCAATTGAACGACTAAATCAAAATGGGTAGAGGCAGTGCTGCCCACGGAGGGATTCTACCGCTCCACCCCGTCCTAACCTAATTGGCGATAGCTATATCGCTTGTAGTTGTCTATTTACAGAGTGCCTGACTTGACTCTTAAGTGAGGATGCGCCGCAAGCCGCAATCCTCACTCTTATCGCTTTATTGAAACCCAGTGGCTACTTGCTAATGCCAGGTGTTGCAGTAACAATCAGGATGTTCTCAGGTAGCAGCAACTCACGCGCGGCACGGTTAACTGCTTCGAGATCGATCGCTTTAATCCGACTGGGGAACTGATAAAAATCGCCAATCTGGAAACCATAGATTTCATCGCTAAGTAAGGCGTTAGCAATATTGTCAGGATCGGCTAAATCGACGGGAAAACTGTTAATCAGGCTAGTTTTCGCTGCATCTAATTCCGCTTGACTAATGCCTGTTTCGCGGATTTGTCTTAGCAGGGCAAGCGTAGCATCAACCGCTTTTTGGCTGTCCTTAGCACTAGTTTGCATCTGAATGATAAACGGGCCTGCGGTTTGACCCGCTTGGAAAGCGCTATAGATGCCATAGGTTAATCCCTGGCGATCGCGAATTTCCGTACCCAAGCGACTAGATAGAGTATCGCCACCCAGTACTTGATTCAAAACTAGGGCGGTGAAATAACGAGGATCGCGACGGGCAATACCAGGATGTCCCATCAAGGTAATGGCCTGAGTTTTACCAGGTAGAACGATCTGTTCGCGCTGAATAGTTTTGGGATTGGGAACCTCAGGGTAGTTTAATTGCAGTGCATTACCTTTCGTCTGCCAACCGCTAAGCGCCTCGGTGAGTAGCTTTTTGACCGCAGCAGGCTCAAAGTCGCCAAACACAGTCAGCGTAGTAGTATCGGGGCGGTAGTGCGCTTGGTAGAAACTATTAAGATCCTCGCGTTTAAGGGACTTGAGTGTTGTTTCCGTGCGCATGGCATGAAAAGGATGACCTTGAGGAAATAACTCCTGCTGAAATTTACGTCTGGCTAGACTACCTGGGCTATCTAGTTCCGCCTTTAAAGCGACGAGGTTCCGCTTGCGATTCAACTCAAATTCACTTTCGGGAAATGTGGCATTTTGCAGAACATCAGCTAGTTGGTCGATTACGACTGGCAGGTCTTTAGATAATGCTGCCCCACTCACGCCCACTCGTTCGCGACTGGCGGAAAACCCAAGGGTAGCTCCACGACTCTCCAGTCCTGTGGCGATCGCCAGGGCATCTCTAGTTTTGGTACCATTGAGCAGATTTTGGGCGGTGAGATCGGCTAAACCAGCCTTTTCCTCACTGTCAAAACCAGTGCCCGCCTTAATTTCGCCGACTAGGGAGATCGAGGGGCTGCTTTTATCGGTTAAGAGCAGTACTTTTAGTCCATTGGGAAGAGTAAAGCGTTCTGGTTTTACTGGTGTAGTTATGCCAGCTTTTGCATCAAGGGCGCTCTTGGGTAGATATTTTGCCACCTCAGTTGGATCGAGGGGCTTGCCTGGGGCAAAGCTCTGTTTGTGGGCCTCGGCGGCATTGTTGTTAGTCTGAGCCGTTACTACCGATGGCTCAAAGAAGCCTAGAACCCGCTTGTCAGGATTGAGATATTGCTTGGCGACTCTCTGTACATCGGCGACAGTGACTTTATTTACATTTTCTAGATAGCGATCGCTAAACTTATAATCTCCAGCAACAATCTGGTTATAGCCTAATTGCTGTGCCTGAGAGCTAATGTCGCGATTACCCAGAATGAAGGTAGCCTGTAACTGCGCCTTGGCACGCTCTAATTCTATAGCGCTGATCCCATTAGTTTGCAATTTTGACACTTGCGCTAAAATCAGCTCATCGATTTCCTTAAGAGACTTACCCTGAGAAGGTGTAGCACTAAACGAGTACCAGCCTGGATCGATCATGGTAGAAGCGGAACCGCTCACAGAACTAGCTAACCCAGCTTGCACCAAGGATTGATAAAGGCGAGAACTCTTGCCAGCGGTTAAGACGGAATCCATCACATCCAGAGCTGGAACATCTGGGTGGGTAATTGGTGGCAAGGTAGGATAAACCGCTTGTAAAAAGGGGACACTACCAGGTTCGCGCAGCACGATTGGTTCGCCCTGCTTATAGGGTTTGACTGGTGGTAGGGCAGGGGCAGAGATCGCGATCGGTGAGGGCAATGGTGGGGCAGCGATCTTACCGAAAATATCCTTAATTTGGCTTAGCAGTTCACTCGTCTTAAAATTGCCAACTACTACCAGCGTGGCGTTATCAGGACGATAGTGGGTGCGGTAATAATGTTGAACTTCCTCGGCGCTAAAGTCAGCAACATCAGTGCGATAGCCAATTACCGGCCAGCCGTAGGAGCTCTTTGGGAATGCGACTGGCATCAAGGCTCGAAACAGGCGGGTGCTGGGGTTGTTATTACCACCATCTAGCTCGGATAGCACAACAGTATTTTCGCTTTTGAGTTCTGCTGCTCCTGCGACGGTATTCACCATGCGATCGGCTTCTAGCTGTAGGAGAGCCTCTAACTTCTCACTGCCTACAGTACCAAAATACGCGGTCATATCGTAGCTGGTAAAGGCATTAGAGCTACTACCTAAAGCACTAAACAGGCGGCCAAACTGGATGGGCCGCTCCTTCGTCCCTTTAAATAGCAAGTGCTCTAACTGGTGGGAAATACCTGTAATGCCTAGTTTCTCATTCCGCGATCCGACGCGATACCAAACCTGGACGCTAGCAACTGGCGCGGTGCGAATTTCCTTAGTTAGCACCGTCAGACCATTATCCAAGACTGTTTTGGTGACACCATTCGCCAACGCAACGGGCTTAGTGGTTGATGCACTCTGGAGTTTCTGCGTGAGATCGATCGCTACAGCATTCTCGGGCTTAAGCCAACCGAACGGGACACTACTAACAACAATCGTGGCTAAGGCGATCGCTACTACTCGACTAATAAAGGAAATCATAAATTCTGTCGAAACCCTAAAAAAATTAAAATTCTTGACATGATATAACATTCCATTATAGAAACCCTCTCAACCCCTCTCAACTTGGATGCCTATACTCAGAATTAGGATCTTGTCATTCACAATCGCCTAAATATAGGACAATTGGCAAGCAAAACAAACATAGGCATACACGAGAAAACATTTGATTAGGTTGTTCAGACGGTTAGAGGGTATGGCTCATAGACTCCTCGCCGCAATTATGCGCTCTTTGCCAGCTAGCACCTCCACCAAACTAGATCTGCTATGGACGCTAGTATGGCGAGATCTTTCAGCGAAGTATAAAGGTTCTGTCCTCGGAAATTTCTGGCCTTTATTTAATCAACTGGCGCAACTACTAATTTACACCTACGTTTTTTCAGTGATTCTTCAGGTGAAACTCCAGCTGGATAGCTTGCCAGATAATAACCTCACATTCGGCTTATGGCTGTTTGCGGGGTTGGTGCCTTGGGTAGCATTTACCACTGGTTTTTTACAGGCGGCCGGATCGGTGATTGCGCAACCCAACCTGGTCAAAAAAGTAGTATTTCCGCTCGAACTACTTCCCCTCGTACCGATACTCTCTGCGTTTATCGAAAGCACGATGGGCTTAATGACACTCATCTTATTAGTGGCTCTATCGTCTCATGTGGTACATCTGACCCTGTGGCTGCTGCCTTTAGTCTGGATTACACAATTATTACTGACCGCAGGACTGGGATACCTTGTGGCTGGCTTAAGCGTTTTTTTGCGGGATATTCCCCAAACCGTGACCGTGCTAATTAATCTGTGGTTTTACCTCACCCCGATCGTTTATCCAGCGCGGGTAATTCCAGATGCTTGGCGGCATTGGGTACTGTGGCTTAACCCCATGGCAGCGATCGCCGAAATGTATCGCGACACAATCCTGGTCGGTCAAATTCTGCACTGGCGCGAGTGGGGTGTTGCCACCATTTTCTCCACGATCGTTTTCCTGGTTGGCTTCAATTGTTACAAGCGCTTGCGTCCTGCTTTTGCTGACGTTCTATAGAGGGCAAGGCTTCGATCGCCCTACAGACTAAGAATTATGCCTTTTTGTGAAGAAAAGTTTAAAAAAGTTCTGCTATCCTGATAGCTAAGATTTTGGTCTCTGATTGATTGACAAATCTTTGTAGCTTGGCGGTTAAAACCGCAGCTATACAAACCAAACCTGCCTTCGCAGGTTCAAGAATCGCTGATATATCTAGTCCGCGAAGTCGGACTTCGCTTGTGTAGGCGCAATTTTAATCGCCAGCATTAACAACGATTTTATTG
>JANMRU010000251.1:0-16982 GCA_031388585.1 Pseudanabaena sp. SOY_30_concoct_251
GCTTCAACAATAGCGTTGGGCGAAAAGCAAAGATGCTTAGATAGACACCTGCATACCCAAATACTATCCAAACCCAAGGATTAGATTTTAGCCACTGAACAATCTGATAAGTTTGCTTCTCTTCCAGGTCATTGAGTTTACTTTGCAGCCCATTGTTAATGCGGCTCAAAGTTTCAATGTCTTTCTTCTTACTCGCCCAATCTCGCTTATCTGCTTCCAGTTTCTTGAGGGCATCTGCTACATTGCCCTGTAAAGTCTTCAGATTTTTTACGGCTTCCGCATCCCAAGGACTATCTTCCTGGTTTTGAACTGCCCGTCCGATCTGGATTAGTGCCGAGGCAGATTCAGTGCGAACCGTTTCATCGCTGTCTCCCAAAGCAGCAGATAAGCTAGGGGTAGCATCTCGTGCGATCGCACCCATTTTTCCTAAAGTGGTGGCAGTATTGACTCGAATGGCAGAATCGTTATCGCTTAGAGCTTGCTTTAACGGGGCGATCGCTTCTTCCCCACACTGAACTACAGCATTAACAGTAACCTTAGCGCTTTTGGCATCTTTAAACTGCTCGATCCTTGAGCGAATCTCAGTTTGCGTGCATTCTTTTGCCCAAATTGGCTGACTGAGTAATAAAGGGATGGAAACGCTGATGAAAGCAACTTTGATTGAAAAGACCAGTTTGTATTGACCTTGATTAGTCATTCAGTAGCGCTCCCTCTGCCTAAACCTAAAATTAATTGCTTAAACGACTAGCTCAATCAGCTTTTACCAAAGTCTCTAGTTCTATATCCTAATTTCCAGCTCTGCCATGCGCTGAATTAATGGCATACTCTCAGCACTGCGCAAGTAATTGGCGATCACACTGACCACCACATCTGTTTTTAACGTGCCAGTTTTCTCGACATAGCCATTGAGTTCTTTGAGCAAGGCGGGGGGAATCCTGACAGCTATTTGCAGTTTGCCCATCTTCATTTATGCCATACCTTTACCTATATTACCAGCCGCACAACTTAGCCACACTATTTGTCAAGACATTTTTTACGTGAATTTTGCAGCGATAATCTACTCAATCTTTCGAGATTGCAGTTGAGGCGATCGCCTCGCAACCCAAACAAATATCCTGAATCACGAAACCTTCGCGATCGTCGGGTGCTATTTTTTTGCATTGTATTTGCAATCTCGCTTTAGTTTTGATTGCGATCGCGCTCAATCACGCAAATACTTTTTAACAAAGTCTTGTGGAGTTAAACACTCAAATTCTCCAGTCTCTTTAACCAGGCTCTGAATCAACTTATGATTAGAAGAAACAAAGCATTGAGATTTTCCTTTACTTGCTGTCAAATAGACTCCTACATCTTCACGCGGAATAACGCCCAATGCTTCTGTAGTCGCCAATCCCTCAGCTTCAAGATACACATTATAGATATTAAAGTTTTGCCACATACTGGCTACGATTTGGCTACCCCAATCTTTGTTCTTTAGACGTTTAGCAACTCGTAAAATTTGATCGAACAATTCCTCAGAGACAACCACCTCTACAGAATTTGCATTCTGCCCACCAAAGCCAGCCCACACCAAAATTTCCCACTCAGCACTGTGTGAATCTGCAAATCCAATAATGTAGACATTTGTGTCAAAAAAGATGCGACTAGGAATATCTCTCATTGAAGTCTGGAAATTTCTCTTTCATCGGCTATTTCTTTTTTAACTTCTTGTACCAGTTCAATAATTTTTTCTCTAGAGTCATAGCCTGATTCCCTCAAAGATTTTTGAACTACCTGCCGTAAATCTTCTAAAGGAATAAGTGGTAATTGAGAGGGGGGTAAAACGGCTGATTCAAGTATATATTTTAATTCAGCCTGAAGCGATCGCCCACGCAGAGCAGCTTGTTTTTCTAGCTTTTCGACCACAATAGGATCTAGATCCTCAATAATCACTTTAGTCATCTTTTAGTTGCAACAGGGAGATTGACTGTAATTCCAATATAGCATTGGCGTTCCTCAAGTTCATTAGCCATAATTTCACCAGGGTGAATATAGAAATCCTAAATCGTTTATGAAATGAAAAGGCTTTGTGAAAAAGGATTCCGCAGGAATCCTTTTTCACAATCCAGATAGGATCGCTATAGCAGTTCTTGCCATAGGTCTTTTCTTCTTTCGATCTTTAGAATTGCTTTTATAGCTGCTTTAACTGCTGCGCGGGTGTGAAAAACTGACGACCGATCGTTTTAGTTACCAGCAGCGTCGTAATTAGATTAGCCGTGGTAATCGCAAACAAAATTACTAATTGGTAACGAACTGCCAATAACGGCGACACGCCGCCTAAAATTTGTCCCGTCATCATACCTGGCAAAGTCACTAACCCCACGACCATCATGCCGTTGATACTCGGAATCATCGAAGTTTTGATCGCTTCGCTTTCATAGGTGGCGATCGCCTGTTGAGGAGTTGCCCCCAAAGATAAATGGGTTTCGATTTCTCGCCTGCGATCGCTAAGCGCCCCAATCAATTTCTCGGCCGCAATTGATGCCCCGTTCATGGCATTACCTAAAATCATGCCTGCCAGCGGAATCAAATACTGCGGCGAATACCACACGTCTGGACGCACCACAACCGCAGTAGTGTAAGCCAAAATTGTGCCCGCTCCAACCACTACCGACAACCATACTAAGGGCAGGACGAAGGGAACCTTTTTGCCAATCCGGTGCCTGGCTTCCACAGAGGCGATCGCACTCATGAGCACAACTACAAGCACAATTACAATCGGCTGTTTGAGGTCAAATACGGCATCCAGCAAATATCCCACAATTACGAGTTGGAGGATGCTGCGCAAGGTGGCGATCGCCAAACTAGCGGTCAGACCTAGCTTTTGCCAGAACGAAAGTCCTGCGGCAATTACCATCATGGCGATCGCCAGCAGCATCTTTTCAAGATCGAGTTCAATCGGTGGAGTTATCACTGAAAAATCATGAAATAGCTGCGAGAGCGAATATATAAGAAGCGATTATGCATCCCCACAATACAGTAGATGATACCCCAGACAAAAACAGTCCTCACTAAGCTAACCAGCTATCAGTGACGTTGAGGTAAAGTTTCAGGGTTGAAACTAACGAGAAAGCGCGATTTCAGTCTTCTAAATGCTGTTGATCGCTAGGAAGTTATCAAACACGTAATTACCCAACGCCCTACCTGTGGCAAGACCATCAACATTGGCGGAGAGGAAGTGGATACCGCCGCCATAAATGCGACTGATACCAGCTTCATCGGCAGCGGCGGCAAAGCTATCGTAGGAGCGAGATACGCGAGGTAACCCAGATGAAGTGGTGGCAAAACCAACGTTGTCACCAAAGAAGTTCGCCAAAATCGCCTCAGCGGCTCCGCTGAATGTACAGTGCCCCGACACATACTCTGGGAAAGGGGGCGTACCAATTAGTGAGTCCCAAGTAGAATCGGTGGTGGTTTGAGGATTGTCGTCCAAGTCAGCTTGCCGAATTGCGGTGACGGGTCGCCAAAGATCGTAGACATACTTTGCATCCCAGGAGGCGATGCCCGCATCGGCGAGGGCAATATTGAGCAGGGCAAAGAGGCGAGCCTCATCCACCAGTGAAGTATTGCGTTGTGCCGCCACTTCTTCAGCGATCGCATTCCAATGACCAGGTGGGGTATAAGTGCCAGCAGTATCAGCCCAGAACTGCGCAATTTCAGTTTGGTCGGGAGTGCGGACGTACTGTTTTTTGCCCCGAGGGTTTTGACCTGATTGAAATCGGATGCATATTTGTCGCTGTTCAAGGTTGGTGGACCAGGGGGACGAAACTGGGAGCCATTCGTCATACACTGGGATTATCGCAACAGGTTGACGAAGGTGACGCGCAATGGCGTGGCAGTGGGCGAATATGATTACGATGTCTACGAGCAGCGCATTGGCAAGGTAACACCTGCGGGGACGGAGCGCTTTGTCTATGGACAGAACCAGAATATCGCGCTGGAATTTGATGATAGCGGTGCTTTGACTAATCGCTATCTGCATGGCAATAGCATTGATGAGGTGCTGGCAGATGAGGCGAATGGCTCGGTGGGTTGGGCGTTGACGGATAATCTTGGTTCGGTGCGCGATGTGTTGGATGCCACGGGTGCGAGTCAGAACCATGTCGTGTTTGACAGTTTCGGCAATGTCACCAGCGAGAGTAAACCTGGTTTTGAGACGCGCTTCTCGTTTACGGGTCGCGAGTTTGATGCTTAGACTGGGAATTATGATTACCGCAATCGTCAGTTTAATCCTGGTAGTGGGAGGTTTATGGAGGAGGATCCAATTGGGTTTGATGGCGGAGACGTAAATCTTTATAGATATGTCTGGAACTCATCTAGCAATTTTATAGACCCTATGGGAGACAGAGTCTATCGTCCTCAGGCATTTCTACCAGCCAGACCTCTAGCTAGACCAGCAACTCAGCCTAGAACAATACCTCTACTGGGAAGTCCTATTAATCCTAATAGAGCCATTCCAAATGATGGTCAGTTAGATCCAACCCAGTGGATCTGCCTCCCATTTCTACCTTGTATTCCGACTAATATGCGTCCCGCTCAACCAGCAACAGCACCTCTTTCCCCGCCACCAGAGCCAATTCCACTTGGAGAGTTCGACCCAGTTAGAGCATTGGAGCCGTATAAACCAAACCCAAATCAGTGTGACTATGATGGTCAGTGTAAACCGATTAATCCATCAACCCCCGTATTAGGAGGTTCCTATGCATATGTGCGCAAAAATAACACAGGTATAGCGATTTTCAGATGAGAAAAGGATGATAAAATAAAGAGAAAAATGCCAAAAGGAATAACAATTTCTGAAGACTTGCGCCAACGGGTAGTTGAAGTATATAAGGCAGGACAAAGCACGATGCAGGAAGTAGCGGATCGCTTTGCGGTGAAACGAGGTTGGGTCAACGAAATCATCCAGCGATATAACCAAACAGGCAGTGTCGCTGCTAGTCCACGCGGAGGAGGAGCCACGGCTAAACTGATTGACGAAGACTATCAAGTTATTGCCGATATCATCAAGCATCAAAACGACGCTACGTTAGCAGAAATCGCGGAACAGTTGGGCGAACAGACAGGGGTAGTGGTCAGTCTGCCTACAGTGTGTCGAGCATTACAAAAAATGGGGATAAGTCGGAAAAAAAACTCTGCACGCTGACAAACGAGGTACAGAGGCAGTGCGAGAGTTACGACTGGAATATCAACTGCTGTTCTGGGCAATTGAAACCGATAACCTAATTTTTATCGATGAAGCAGGAGTAAACCAGAGCATGACACGCACGTACGCACGCGCCGAGAAAGGACAACGGGCCCATGGCAGTAAACCTTATCGCCGAGGTAGAAACTTGACTATGATTGCGGCTCTGGCAATGTCTGGCATCATTGCGGCCATAACTTTTTTTGGTGGCAACGATACTTTGACTTTCTTGTTCAATGTGACTGAGGTATTGGTGCCACAGTTATGGGCAGGTGCAGTCGTGATTATGGATAATCTCAACCTCCAAGTTACTAATGAGGTCCGCGAAGCGATTGAGGATGCTGGTGCCACCTTAATCTTCCTGCCAACTTATTCGCCCGAGTTATCGCCGATTGAATTATTTTGGTCTAAGGTCAAAGCTATCCTGCGTTCTATAGCCCCTAGGACTAAAGATGAGCTTCATGCTGCGATTACTGATGCTTTTAATGCTGCATCTAATTCTGATATCTCTGGTTGGTTTGCTGAGTATGATGCTCGTGCAGTTCTCATCTGAAAACCGCTATATCTACCAAAACGAAGATTACGATCATTAGGTTGGAAAATACTATACTGTTCATGGGAGGGCTGGGTTTCAAAGCTGTTACTTCGATTGTCAGCCTCTCCCGCCTTTTTGTCTAATTCACATTAGAGGTAAGAGTTGAGGTCTCATACTATGCCACAAGAATATACCAATGTTACTTGCCCATGGTGCCACAAAAAGAATTTACTGGGTAGACAAGAAACAAAAGGAACCTACAGATGCAAATATTGCCAAAAAACACTGCTTTCCGATCCATTTCTTTCTTTATCGAAGCCGAAGTTTCAAGCTTTGTCGACCAGATGGTTTAGTGTTAGACGAACATTGAATAATAACATTCATAATATTCTTATTGCATTTGCCATCTATGGCGCGCTTTTGTTTGTCCGTCATTATTCAGGTAAGGGGTCGTCACCAACCTATCTTCCACCAGTATCGTTTCCAACACCTAGTATGACTATCTCAATGCCAACGCCCCTATCAATTCCGTTAACCCCTCAAACCACGCCATCATCGGAACCGAAAAAACCGAAGCCAACTGTCAAACCCAAGTCAGCTCTAAGTTCTAAACCCGTTCGGCTACTCACGACTGAGTGTGGCGGTGTTCCCTATCCGACCAAGACAGGCTACCTCAAAAAGTGTCCAGCTCTGTCAATAGGGGGATATTCCAGTGTGAGTGTGGATAACTCACAAAATGACTCAGATGTATTTGTCAAACTCTTCACATTATCTACTACTCCCCCCAAAGCAGCAAGCGTATTTTTTATTCGTGCACGTGACACATTTACCGTTGAAGATATTCAACCTGGTAACTACGATGTTCGTTATCGTAACCTTACCTCTAACGCATTATCACGGACAGAGCAGTTCAAACTTAAAGAAATTAGAACTGCAAGAGGAGTTGAATTCAGTAAAATCAGATTAACTCTTTACAAGGTGTTTGATGGCAATATGCAAGTTCAGCCAATCTCGGAAGATGAGTTTTGAGGAGCTTAATCTATCTGCGATCGCAAACCCTCAACGCAAATCTGATTCTGTTTGCCACGTTTGTGACCATTCTTGCGTATATGCGTGGATTGACACTCTGGGCATTCCATTCTGATTTATCCTCAATTCATCCTCCTATTATGCAACGCCGTCTTATCTAGTCGAGCGACATCAAGCCCCATAAATGTAGTCAATGAGGCTTGCGGATCCATATCGAGGAGCAAGACACGATGTCCTTTTGTCGTAAGTTGATACCCGATATTTTGAGTAGCTGTTGTTTTGCCAACGCCACCCGATTGATTAAAGAATGCAATTACATGAGTCATGGGTAGCAGTTTATGACATTTCTCATGAGAAAGCATAACGGGTTGTGGCGATTTTGGCGAGACGTGCGGTAAAGATCTGGTCAAAACGTTTTGACCAGATCTAAAATCATTGTCCTATAAGGGTTATGAAGGGATAATTGTATTTGCGATTGCCACAAAAGAAAGAAGTTGAGTTAATCAGCCATCTGACTGTCGGGACTAGAATAATGCTATCTTTAACCATAAACTTTTTAACCTGAGACTGCATCATCAGTCTTCACATGCCTGGGTATTAAGCTCCGCTTTTGAATTTTCATAAAGCTTTTTCGTGGTCTAGCAAATAACCTGAACCAGTTACTAATCATGAGTGAGATTCGTGTTGTCATCATTGAAGATCATGCCGTTGTGCGCATGGGGCTGCGAGCTGCCCTACAAAGCCACGCAAATATTCAGGTAATTGGAGAAGCCTCCAACGCTGTTCAAGGACTGGCTCTTTTGCGAAAGAGTCCGCCAGATGTTGCCATTGTGGATATTGGTTTGCCTGGAATGGATGGGATTGAGATGACCCAGCAATTTCGCAAGTATCAGGCGGAGCATGAGGCGATCGCGACGAAAGTTTTGATCCTCACAATGCAAGGAAGTGAGGAGGCAGTCCTGGCTGCTTTTGCTGCAGGTGCTGATTCCTACTGCATGAAAGATATTGGGATGGATCGGCTTGTAGAGGCAGTGGAGGCAACTCATAACGGTAGTGCCTGGATCGATCCGGCGATCGCCAGTATTGTTCTGCGGCAAATGCGGCAAGGGATTGTGCCACCTAAACCAAGCAGCAAAGATACTGTCGAAATTCAGTCAGTAGAACTTGAATTTGCAGAAGTCCTGGAAGCCTATCCATTAACTGCTCGCGAACTCGAAGTGCTAGAACTGATGGTGGCTGGGCATACCAATGTTGCGATTGCCGATCGCTTATTTATTTCGGTTGGTACAGTTAAGACTCATGTACGGAATATTCTGAACAAACTATGTGCTGACGATCGTACTGAAGCGTCAGTGCGAGCGCTACGTTCTGGCCTTATCTCTTAAGGCTAAGGGCTACTTTGCCTTTTGCCTATCATAGGGCTGACTGTTTTCGCTATTTGACTCATCCAAATGGTAGAGGAATAAACATGACATTTGAAAGCTGAGATACCCCAAAAGCCCTATATACAATCCTGAGCGAACTATAGAATACTGAATATATAATCTACGTCACATTAACGAAAAAGATAGTCTCATTAAAAATCGTGGAGAAACAATTATTATTGTTTTCTCAAGGAGGAACTCTGGTTATGTCTGAACCAAATGGTGTCATGATGCAATATTTCCACTGGTATGTGCCGAGTGACGGTAGCCTGTGGAATGAATTGGCTGCGAATGCTAAAGATCTGGCTAAGGTTGGAATTACTTCTGTTTGGTTGCCCCCCGCATACAAAGGGACAGCCGGTGGTTTCGATGTTGGCTATGGTGTTTACGATATATTTGACTTAGGTGAGTTTGACCAAAAAGGGTCGGTTCGGACGAAATATGGGACAAAAGAGGAGTACCTAAACGCAATTAAGGCGGCTCAAAGTGCGGGTATCCAGGTCTATGCTGATGTCGTTTTCAATCACAAACTGGGTGCTGACGAAGCGGAAGAAGTTGAAGCCACACCGTTCGATCCTGATAATCGCAGTAACGCAGTTGGCGAATATCAAACGATCAAAGCCTGGACGCAGTTTACTTTCCCCGGTCGTGGCGATAAGTATTCCAGCATGAAATGGCATTGGTGGCATTTTGATGCGATCGATTACAACGTCTATAACGAGGGTGAAAATGCTATTTACTTACTCAAAGGGAAAGAGTTCGATCGCAATGTCGATCTAGAGAAGGGCAATTTCGACTATCTCATGGGTTGCGATCTAGACATGGCTAACCCTGAAGTCACTGGGGAATTGAAATACTGGGCAGAGTGGTATCTGGACACAACAGGCGTTGATGGCTTTCGATTTGATGCCGTCAAACACGTATCGGCAGATTTTTTTCAATCATGGATAGAACATGCGCGTAACCATGCTAAATGCGACTTATTTGCTGTGGGCGAGTACTGGTCCTATGAAGTAGATGCTCTCCACAGCTTTGTTGAGATGACAGACGGTAAGGTGACTCTATTTGACGTACCGCTGCATAACAACTTCCAAGCTGCCAGCAAGGCAGGTAAAGATTACGATATGCGACAAATCTTTGACAATACCCTTGTGCAGCAACAACCTACCCTCGCCGTCACGTTGGTCGATAACCATGATTCGCAACCCTTACAATCGCTGGAATCAGTAGTTGAGGGTTGGTTTAAGCCTCTAGCCTATGCACTGATTTTACTACGCTGTGAAGGATATCCTTGTATTTTCTATGCCGACTATTATGGGGCACATTACAAAGATAGTGGAAACGATGGCGAAGAGTACGAGATTTGGTTAGATAGCCATCAGGGATTGATCGACAAGTTTTTATTTGTGCGTCAAACCTATGCCTATGGTGACCAGTATGATTACTTCGATCACGCTAATACAATTGGTTGGACAAGACTGGGAGATGAAGAGCATACTGGTGGGATGGCTGTCGTTCTGAGTAATGGCGATGAAGGCGATAAGTATATGGAAGTTGGGCAACCCAATCGCACCTATATTGATATCACCGAACATATCAGCGAACCTGTTACAACCAATGAAGAAGGCTGGGGTGAATTTCGCTGTAATGCTGGTTCTGTCTCTGTGTGGATACCGCAGGAATAAGAAACAGAAAACAGCATGAAGTTTTTAGATCAAGTAGCTGTGATTACTGGTGGGGGTGCGGGAATTGGCCGTGCCACAGCAATTTTACTCGCCGAAGAAGGTGCAAAAGTTGCCATTATCGATCTACAGCTAGATAGCGGTCAGGAGACAGTCAGCCGTATTGTTAATGCAGGCGGCGTTGCCTTGTCAATTGCCGCCGATGTTGCAGAAACTCAACAAATGCAACAAGCATTTCAACAAATTATCGATAACTACGAACGCATTGATATCTTGTTTATCAATGCAGGTACTAATGGTGTATGGGCACCGATTGAAGATATTGAAACTGATGAGTGGGATCGGACTATCAACGTCAATCTGAGAGGAACTTTTTTGGCGGCTAAGTATGCCGTTCCATATCTCAAAAAACAAGGTGGTTCAATCATTATTACGTCATCTATTAATGGCACACGGAGTTTCCGAAAAGTTGGTGCTACGCCCTATGCATGTACAAAAGCAGCTCAGGTTGCAATGGCAAAAATGTTGGCACTAGAACTTGCTCCTAGTCACATCCGAGTCAATGTCATCTGTCCAGGTGGGATTCTTACTGGCATTAACAATAGTACAACCAAGCGTCATCTAGATTGGATCCCTGGTTTAGCTGATTTCATTAAAGATCGTATTCCCTTGACTGGGAATATTGCTGGAACTAGTGAAGAAGTTGCTCAGTTAGTATCATTTTTAGCTTGTGATGAATCAAGATTCATCACGGGTACTGAAGTGTGGATTGATGGAGGTGGTTCTCTAGTATGAACCAAAAATTAACGTTCTTGGTGCATCGTCCCTATGCGCTTCTCTTCTAAACAACATGAGATAATAAAGGTAATATTCTAGATGGAAGGAAAGGTTAATTTGACCAACCACTCATTTGGCTTCTATGGGGTTGCCTTCTTTGGGATTATTTTAGCTCGCTATTTTTTCATCGCTGGTGGAGCGTACTGGCTTTTCTATTCAGTTTTAGGTAAGTCGATCGCTCAAAAGAGTTTACGGCGATCGCCTCCGTTACGTCAGTCAATCTATAGAGAGATCAAAATGTCCGTTCTCTCGGCAGTTGTTTTTGCGCTCGGCGCTGCCCTGGCTATGACAGAGTACGATCGGGGGATAACGCTTTTGTACAATGACTTACACCAGTATGGACTGTGGTATTTGGGGGGTAGCTTTGTAGCAGTACTTATTCTTCAGGATATGTACTTTTATTTTCTCCATCGGTTATTTCACCACCCGTTGCTGTTTAAATGGATACATCGTGGCCATCACCTTTCAGGTGCTCCCACCCCCTGGACATCCTTTGCCTTCGATCTGCCAGAAGCATTTATCCAAGCATTCTTTTTTGTAGTTATCGTTTTAATCATCCCACTTCATTTCATCGTCTTAGTTGCTGTACTGCTGACGATGACAGTATGGTCAGTGTGGAATCATCTCGGGTTTGAGATATTTCCCGCCGCATTTCCCCGGCACTGGCTCGGAAAATGGCTCATTGGTTCGACGCATCACGCCATCCATCATCGCCAATACACAGTACACTATGGGCTATATTTCACATTCTGGGATAAGTTGTGCGGCACTCAAGACCCTGATTATCAGAGCGAATTTGATTTAATCAGCGCGAAAACTACATGTTAAAGACTGAAGATATAGACCCAATACCAGAACAGGTTCTCAAAAATGTTGAGGTAATTATTGGTTTAGATACTCAGGATAAGCAAAACCTTCCAACCCATCAACGCATCTTGGAAAAAATAGCTGCTACATTTGGCCAACCATGGTTTCTCTATGTAGAACTTGTTTTCTTCGCTGCTTGGGGTATTTGCAGCTATTTAGTAAGTATCGACCTATTGACTTTGGAGGTTCCCAAGTTTGATTTACACAACCAGGGGCTTGATGTTGCTTCACTACTAATTTCCACGGGTGTTCTGATTCATCAAACGCGTCAAGAGCAGCTTAGCGATCGCCGATCGCAACTGATGTTACAACTTAATCTGCTCACGGAGCAAAAGATTGCAAAAATGATCGCACTGTTAGAAGAATTACGGGCAGATTTACCAAATGTTCAAGACCGCCAGGATCTAGAAGCTGAAATGATGAAACAAGCTGCGGATCCACAAGTCGTCATTAATATTTTGCAGGAAACCCTAAAACAGACAGTAATCCCAGAGAAACAAACGCTAATAGAGCCTGAAGCATAGACCAGAATATTCAACATTAATCAAGCATCGTACATTCAGCTTTTAGTTGTTCGGTCTCATACTTATATAGCATTCCTAAATCATTGGTAACTTTGAGGGCTTCACAATCCAAATAGGAACCCTATATACTGCGATCGGTAGAGATGATTTGCCAGATTTCGAGGATGAACTTACTTACATTGGTTGATTCAGTAGCCTATCAATTTCATGTATAACAAAGGTGCGTAAACCTCACATAGGTACTTTCTAATGAACTTTAGAATCAATAAATTTATTTCTGATATCAAGCACAATCTACTTTCTATTGCTGGCGCGGTTCTTTCGCTAGTACTGATTTGGCAGTGTGCGTTGCTTGATATGAATAGAGCCGCGATCGCTTCTCCATTAAATCGTCTTGAGTCTTCTACAGTTATGGTTGCTGGTCTTTTTAATCGTTCCGAAGGAAAGGTCGAAGAAGCAGCAGGAACTGTGCAGCGGAACGTTGGCAAGGTGACTGGTCAAACCGAAGGCATGGGCAAGCAGGTAAAGGGTCGTGTCAAGCAGGATCTAAGCAAAGCCGAAAAATCGCTGACTAAGGGGCAAAAGTCAGTTGAGAATAGAGCTAAGCAAGATTTAAACAAAACACAGAATGCCCTTGAGGATACCAAAAATAACATTGAGAAAACTACAGGCGAAGCAGTTGAAAATGTCAAAGAACTCTTTGGCAAGTAAACCCGACAATCGATCGTTTCAATTAAATTTAATCAAATCAAAGATCTTGATATAGCTATCAGTTTTGATTTGTTTAGGGGGTGAATGGGTCCTACCCCTTCGTGGGGGCACAGCCCCCACCCCCAGTTTGCAATTCATCTAGGATTGCTATAGATCTCTCTTTTTAATAGAAGACGAAAGGGAGATCTATCACAACTTCGATCGACAAATACAGTGAATAGCCAGAGGTAAAGGTGATGCGACTGTTTAGCACTTACTGCTCCAGTTACGAGAATAAATCTAATTTCCGCCTAAATACCTACTCTAGATTTTTCGCAAAACCGATCCATGCATTTTCCCAAGTTCCTTTTATCAGAAATGCTATAAGAGGTGCATTATGCCAGTTTCAACCAAAGAAAGAATAAACACCGATTTACAGGCAGCTAAAGCACAGAATCAACAATGGAGAGACAGAATTTGTCCTACTGACAAAATGTTAGTTTCTGCGGCAGTTCCTAAGGTGGGAAAGAGAGTAGAAGGGATGAGTCATTCACAGCAGCAGGCGATCGCTATAATGCAAGCTGAAAAGTTAAAGGCAAAACTTCTCGCATTCAGGCTGCAATTACAGCTTTATCTTACTCTTTGTCACTGAATGAAATATAACGTTTCCCTATTTCAATAGATGTCAAGAGATTTTTAGACAGTAAATTAATGATATATCGATCAATAGAGTATCAAATGAGTCGATGAGTGGATGTATTAGCGAAAATATCTCAATATAGTATAAGTATTCAAATAGCCCATATGGGATTAAGGACAAAATTATGAGTCTTAAAGATCGTGCTGAGGCTGCTGCTAAAAATGTAGAAGGTAAGATTCAAGAAGGTGTTGGTGAAGTCACTGGCAACCCAGAAGACAAGATTGCGGGCCAGGCAAAGCAAGCTGAAGCCAAAGCTAAAAACACAGTAGAAAATATTAAAGACAAAGCGAAAAAGTTGATCGACTAATAACTACTAAAAGTCAGATTATTCTTTGCGCCAAGCTTATTCTGTAAAGAAGGTCTAGATTACTGTATCCAGACTTTCTTTTTTTGTGCCATTAAGCATTATTAGTTACATTTTGTATTGAATTCAATCAATTCATTCAGAAAATAAGACATATACCTGTCACAGTAGGGCTAGAAGTTAGATTTTCAATCTATCCCAGCGCTAGATAAAATTAAACCAATAGCGAAGGATATCGGAGGCGTTAGTGGCAATATGTGAAAGCTGTTGTGAAATCGTAAAACTACCTTCTGTCACTAAACTAATAGTAAAGGTATTGAGCTATGTATAAATTAGAATTAGAACTTAGCTTAGAACAACAGTTTTCTCTAAATTTATATGAGAAGAATGTTGCAGAATTAAGTCGAGATCAAGCTCAAGAATTGTTGATCGCAGTAATACAACAGTTGATGGTCAAAGACAATGCGATCCGCTCATTGATAAGGTCTGGGATTGGGTTTGGATAGATTTTAACCACCGTTGGACAAGCACCAAGTCCATAGCTAGGGGAATTGACGCTCTCTCCATTTCCCCTACTTTTATCCCCCCAGTAAGAGAGCACAAACACATTACTTAAATTAAGGAGATTTATCTATGCGGGCAATCAATATTGGACTAACCAATGAACAGCGACAAGGTGCGATCGATCTCCTCAACCGAGATTTGGCAGATACTTATCTGCTACTGGTTAAAACTAAGAAATATCATTGGGATGTTGTGGGACCACAATTTATGACCTTACATAAGTTATGGCAAGAGCATTATGAAGCTCTCACGATCAGTGTCGATGTTATTGCCGAACGGGTCAGAACCCTAGGCGGGTATCCCGTGGGAACGATGGCAGGATTTCTGAAAATCTGTTCTCTTAAAGAGCATCCTGGTAATGTGCCAACGGCAACTGACATGGTATCTCAATTGCTAGAGGATCATGAACAGGTCGTGCGGAATTTGCGCGAACATGTTGAACAATGTAGCAATGAGTTTAAAGACGACGGAACCGCTGACTTTCTCACGGGTTTGATGGAGCAGCATGAAGAAATAGCATGGATGCTGCGTTCTTTCATTCAGGGAGAAGCAGTCGAAGCAGATGGCTTGAAGCCAAAGCTTGAGAAAAAAACCGTAGGAGTTTAGTCAACTGTTTCAAACCGTTTGTTTCCAGCCATTTAAATGTCGAGTTTGTTTTTTTACAACACAACAAAATTCGGAGAAAATTAATCGTGAAGCTTACACTTGCAAACAAAATTAGAGACCGTATTCTATTACCTCTTAGCCTTGCGGTATTGAGTATATTTTTTGCTGGTTCACCTGTTAAAGCTGAAACTACTGATAGTATCAGCCAGATCGTCACAACTAGCATTACTATGCCAGCAAAACAATCTGCTAGTTCGCTAAATGAACCCACTGAACAGATAATTCAAGCTGACCAATTCGCAGAACTGTCTTTACCTGTTGACCTAGAAGAAGGTTCTCAGTCGATTAATAACTCGCTCGAAGTCAAAACTATAGAGACGCAAGAGGCTGAACCCCAAGTGGTTTCCGACTTAACTGCGATTCCTACGGTAACTGCAAAACAACTAAAAGAGCAGCCAGTGCCCTCACAATCTCTCGTTGCTCAAACTGATAGTAATGGAGCTCCTCTATTTAGACCAACTCGTTCTGGCCCTAACTACATTGGTATAGGCGGTAACTTTGGCATTACTGGTGATAGCGATTTAGGTGGGCGTAGTTTAGCAATCATCAGCAAATTTGGTTTGAGTGAGGTTTGGTCAGTCCGTCCTAGCGTTTTATTCCTGAGTAACTTTGCCAGCTTCCTGATTCCTATCACCTATGATTTCCCACCTCAACAATTTCTTACGCCGGATCTAACCATCGCTCCTTATTTGGGTGGTGGCGTGGCAATTACTACTGGTTCAGATAATACCTTTGGTCCATTATTGACTGCTGGTATAGATATTCCACTTTCGCGTAATTTTACCGCTAATATAGCTGCAAATTTGGCTTTTATACGCACCACTGATCTAGGTCTTTTGGTCGGCATTGCTTACAACTTCTAATCAGTTGTTTAGCTTATCGCCGTTTCCATATTAGTGCAGACAGGGCAGACCCATGCGTCTGCCAGTACAGATAGCTAAGGGGAGTCCATGTACAAGTGAAAAGAAAACTGCGCTTGCGATATGTAATTTTCGAACAGACAAGTCATAGTGCGTAAGTTCTAGGTTCAATTCTTTTTATTCTGGGAAAACCAAATCTAATGAAAAAAAAACGCCCTCCTCAACAAAGTTTGTTCTACAAACTTGCCAGCAAGACTTCTGAAGCTGTTGGCTCTCCTTTCGCCTCGATCGCGGCATTCACCGTGATTATTATTTGGGCAACTACAGGGCCGATCTTTAAATTTTCTGATACCTGGCAGTTAGTGATCAACACTGGGACGACGATTGTGACGTTTTTGATGGTCTTCTTGATCCAGAACTCACAGAATCGTGATGCCAAAGCAGTTCAGATCAAATTGGATGAATTAATTCGGGCGATCGCTTCAGCCCGTAATGAAATCATTGATGTGGAAGACGCGCCAGAGCAGATATTGGAAAAGCTGCAACAGGACTTTTCTAGGTTAGGTAAAAATAGTTCTAAAGATTGAATGCTCATAGAGTTAAACTGGAACTCCTAAGCTTCAATTATGACTCTGATGTTGCCACGTTTTTTATTGACCCGACAAGCAGTAGTATCGCCAGAACGTTCAAATTCAAGATCCAGGAATGTTTGTCCAATTCGCAAATTTTGAATCGACAAATGGTTAATGGAATTTAGTAAACAGGGGTCGATGATGCGGAGTTGATTATCTGAAGCATTAGGTACTAGATTTACCATAATCGAGATTAATTGGAAGATGGTTCCAGATGCCCAGGCTTGAGGCGAACAGGCTACAGGATACTGCACTGGAGATGTGAACCCATCATGCTCATAACCACAAAATAACTCAGGAGGGCGTTGATAGGGCTGCGACACAGTCATCTCAATCAAGCCTTGCGCTAATTGCAGAGATTGTTTACCCAAGCCAAGCGATCGCAACCCTAAAGCAATTAGACTAGTATCATGGGGCCAAACCGAACCAATATGATATCCCATT
>JANMRU010000257.1:0-5466 GCA_031388585.1 Pseudanabaena sp. SOY_30_concoct_251
GAGATTGAAGTGCAGGTTCAGCAACTGGAGCAAGCATTTCAAGAAATCAAGCAAAGACTAACTCAGGTTAGCACCATGCAGAACGATCGCACTCAGTTAGAGTCTCAGCGGCAAGAGGTCCGAGATCGGCTAAAAAAACTTTCAACCCCAGGAAGCGACGCTTCAAGCCAAAAACAAGAACTAAAACAGCGGCTAACCGAGATCGGCAGTCAATTAGAGTTACTGGAAGTAGAGTTGGAAAGCCGCTTAATTTCTTGGAGTAGTTTTCGCGAACCTTTCTGGCAGATCGTGCGTTTTGGTGGTTTAGGAGTTCTAATTGGGGTTGTAATTAAAAGTTGTACGGGTTAACGCTCTGACAACGACATAAGGCCAGCCAGAGATAGTGCAGTCAGACATATGCCTAACAGAGCATGACATTCACGATTACCTCTACGGCTGTTTGCGTAAAAGGGCACTAATTTTAGGGATGACTCCAGTAGCGATCGCACCTGCCATCATGATACCCAATATTGGCTGAATCAGCGGTTGCCATAACTGCTGCCATAAACTCCAGCCCAAATTGAAGTGCATAGAGTCAGCGATCGCAGCTACCACAAACCAGATAAAGAAGAAAAATACTAAAAACATGTCGATCATGAGCGCTTTATTTAGCCAGCGCACAAACTTTTCCATAGTTTTTATAGTTAGATTTTACGATGGGGGTTTTTATAGATGGGTTTTAGAGATATAGGACTTAGGACATTTCCAGTAAAAAACCTACCAGCCTCTGTTTGCACCACTCATGTACGCACAAATCGGACTTACCCCCTTTAATTCCCCCTTGCAAAGGGGGAAGATCGGAAATATTGTTCCCTCCCTTTGGCAAGGAGGGTTAGGGTGGGGTAAATTTTAAATGAGAAATCACCTTACGCACCCTGAAAGATAAAACCCGAATTTTAAGGGGTTTGGGGCAATGCCCCAATTGAGGGCTTCGCCCTCAAACTCCCTACCATTCATTTTTCCTGGATTTGACAGCGTAAGTCCTAAGATAAATAGAACAAAAACTAGGGGCAATTGGTTAGATCGCCCCCAGTCTTGAAATATAAGTTTTTTATCTAAAACCGATCGCTGCTTGCCAAACAAAAGCCAACAGCAGAAAGAACACGGGAATTACAGGTAGTACGTCAACTAATGGATCGAACATTCTGTATGCTTCGGGCAAGACCGCCAACAGCATTGATACTTGCATCTAAAGGCTAACCTCCTTTAATTATTCACAATGCATTTTATCATGATGGGATTCCCATATTTGCTAGACTCAATGATGGCAGTTCAGAACAATCCTGATGCAAATTAAATTTTTTATTATAAACACAGCCTATGTCAGCATCTAAACTTCCAAATAATTTGCATTTGAACTTAGGGGAAATTACTAGAACCCTGATTTTATCTGTACTAATTTGCCTATTCACCTGGGCAATTAGTCCCCCTGCTTGGGCTGCAACCCAGATTAAGCTTACCGAACTTACCTATGAGATATGTCCCGAGGGTATGGGTAAAAATATGGTGCTGGGCGGTGGTGTAATGTCTGCTGACTGTTATTTAGTTAAAGGGAAAGCCTTTAATCCCTCAAATAAAACGGTATTTGATGCGGATGTATTTGGGCGTGTTTATGATGCTAACGGTAATGATGTTATGCCTGAACGTACCCGCTTTGGTTCGATCGCAGAAGTACCATCTGGAGAAAGCTCTTTTGAGATGATGCTGAGCGTACCCGCTGATATGCCACCTCCGCTAAGCTTGAAGCAATTTAAAGCCTCTGGTTTCACAGGTCGAGTGCGTTAGAAATTAAACTTGCTCTAACATTGTTATAGCAATCCTAGATGAAATGTAAATGAGGGGTGGTGGCTTTGACTCCGTAAAGTGGTTTCGCTCCTGCCCCCTCAACAAATAAAAACTAATTGCTATATCAACTGGCAGCTACAAATATTTGTAGATTGCTAACTCCTGAGCGTCGAGAATAGCTATGTACTCTGAAAACTTACCCTCTGAAAATCTGCCCGCAGAAGAAAATATATTAACTCCATTACCTTCAGATGGTGGCTCCGATCGCCTTGATGAAATGATGGAAGAGCTTGAGCTTGAGCTTGATAGCAGTGTGAATCTTCGCAACTCTGACACCAATAATATTAATACTCCTATTGACGATCTAGATATTGACGATCTAGATACAGAGTCGCTCTTGATGAAACGATCGCTTGAGCAACTCAAGTCGGAAATTGAACTACTTAAGACAGCAAAGCAAGAAATTTTAGAGTCTCAAGTTCAAGAGTTGCAGGCAGCAGTGGAGCGGGTTACTCAAGAGAGTCTGGGCGATCTTGAAAAACGCAAGCAAGAACTGCAATCCGCTATTTCGCTCTTGCAGCGCAAACAAGAACGTCTGCAAAACGAAATGAAAACTACCTATGCAGGGGTTTCTCAGGATATTGCCATCCGAGTGCAGGGTTTTAAAGACTACCTAGTCGGGAGCTTGCAAGACCTCGTCGCCAATGCCGAAAAACTGGAACTGCTTCCACCCAAGCCAGAAAAATCTCCTGAGCCAGCAGTAGTAGCAGCTAAGCAACCTGAGCCCCAGATGCTGGCAGAACAGGCTTTTGAATCGCAGAAGCAAAAAGTTGAGCAACTCTTAGAGCGCTATCGTACTTTGCCCGACTATTATGGCCCTCCTTGGAAACTACGGCGTACGTTTGAGCAAACCCATGCAGATCGAGTATCTAACTGGTTTTTAGCGCAAGCTGGTCGGGGAGCAATTCGCAGTATGGGTACGCGGCTACAAAATATCCTCGTAGCAGCAGCAGTTGTTTCGGTATTGCGAGTTCTCTATAGCGATAAGGTGCGTGTGTTGGTTTTAGCAACTTCTCCCGAACGTTTGGGTGAATGGCGGCGAGGCTTTCAAGATTGCTTGGGGATAGGACGCGACCACTTTGGCCCTGAAAAAGGCGTAGTTCTATTCGAAGACCCTGAGCCACTTTCTCTTAAAGGCGATCGCCTTATGAGTGATGGCCTGATGCCTCTAGTAATTATTGACGAAGCTGAAGAATATATCGCTGTAGACTTGCTCCGATTTCCGCTAATCTTGGCTTATGGTCGCGATCCTCTCGCTAAACCATCCTACTCATCCCGAGATAGAGATAGAGATAGGGATTTTCGCGATTTTTAGACTCAAGAAAATATTCTAGAAGGTAATTTTATGTTGGTGGAGTTGGGATTATTACCCGTGGCATACCTGCTAGGATCTATACCTACGGGCTACATAGCTGGACGCATAGCAGGCATAGATATTCGCGACCATGGTTCTGGATCGACTGGGGCGACTAATGTTTGGCGCTGTATAAGCAAAGGTGCAGGAATTTCTGTATTTGCCATCGATCTGCTTAAAGGCACTCTAGCGGTTTGGTTGATGCGGCACTCTGGGGATATCAATACACTAATCCAGCCATCATTAAGTAATAACGCCCAGACCGAATTGCCTAGCCCTTTGTTTGGGCTTGCACAGGAATGGTTTGTCGTCGCAGCCGCCATGCTTGTCCTAATTGGACATAGTCGTTCCTGCTGGATTGGGTTTAAAGGCGGTAAGTCGGTTGCTACGGGTTTGGGAGTTTTAGTGGGGATAAACTGGATTGTGGCTCTGGGAGCATTTAGTTTTTGGTTGGCAACGATGGCAATTTGGCGCACCGTTTCTATTAGTTCAATTATTGCCGCGATCGCCGTACCTATATTGATGGTTATTACCCGAGCCCCATTAGAGTACTTGCTATTGACTTGTGTGGGAGGGTTATTTGTAATTTGGAGACATCGCTCTAATATCGAACGTATCTTGGCGGGGACTGAACCGTCAATCTCATCAAATCGTCCTTCAGTTGAACAAGAATAGATATAAGACTTACGCAGTTAAATCCACGAAAAATGAATAGAAGGGAGTTTGAGGGCTTCGCCATCAATTGGGGCAACGCCTCAAACCCCTTAAAATTCGGGTTTTATCATTCACGGTGCGTAAGTCCTAAGATAACCCCAATATAGCTGTTTGGCGATCTGTTATGCTGTGTCGTGGTTTTGTGATTCGGTATTGGATACATTCCGCCGTTACGATCCCATGATTTAATTAGGATGCTCAGGCTTCAGGTGAGAGAGTGCGCTTAAAATACAAACCTTTGATTGCTTTGTTGAGTTTGCCCTGGCTAGGTTATGTTCCTTTTTGCTTGGCTGAAAATTTGCCGCGAAATCTGGCTCAAAACCCGCCACAAACTCCCAGACCTTCAAGCCCAGTTGAGCGCGGTCGTCCCAGTCTCCCTCCTTTGCCCAGCGATTTGCCCACCAAAACCCCTCCGCAGATCGAGTCCCCATCCTTAGAACCAATTCCATCAACAGCTTCACCAACTGCTACCAAGGTGATGGTGAAGCAAGTGCGAGTTTTAGGTAGTACTGTTTTTAACTCTGCAGAATTAGACAAAATTGTTGAGCCATTTGTTGGGAAAGAATCGACCTTTGAGGACTTACTCACAATTCGTAGTGCGATTACTAAGCTCTATACCGATAATGGATATACGACTTCAGGGGCTTTCTTGCCACCTCAAGATGTATCAGATGGCCTGATTGAAGTGCAGGTTGTTGAGGGTGAGCTGGAACGTCTTGACATCAAGGGATTAGCCCATCTGCGTGAATCATACGTCCGCGATCGCATTGGCATTAGCACCCAAGCTCCCATCAGCATCCCTCGTTTAGAAGAGGCATTACAACTATTACAAGTCGATCCGCTATTTTCGGCAGTACAGGCGGAGCTAAAGGCTGGCACAACTCCAGGACGAAGCGTTCTGGAACTAAATCTCAAAGAAGCTCCTGCTACCAAAGTCGAGTTAGTAGTAGAAAATAGAGATTCGCCAAGTGTCGGTGCAATCCGCTACGGTACCAGCGTGAATAATATTAATTTGCTGGGATTTGGCGATCGCCTCAATGCCGAAGTTGGATTTACATCAGGAATTAGCAGTTACAAAATCGGCTACGATTTCCCCATCAATGCCTATGATGGTAGGCTCAACTTTAGCTACAGCAGAGATAACAGCAGAATTATTGAAGAGCCATTTTCTCCCTTAGATATTAATGGTGTATCTCAAACAATATCTTTGGGATGGCGGCAGCCTTTGGTTCGCACCCCTACTAACGAATTTGCATTGGGCATAGCGCTCGACCTCCGCGAAAGCCAAACTAATTTACTAGGGAATATTCCATTTTCATTTTCCACTGGCCCCGAAGAAGGTAGATCGAAGGTGACGGTAATTCGCTTTAGTCAAGATTGGGTAAATCGAAATCCCACGCAGGTTTTGGCAGCACGATCCCAGGTGAGCCTAGGCATAGGCGCACTCAATGCCACTGTTAATGATTCGGGGACAGATGGCAGATTCCTAAGCTGGTTGGGACAATTTCAGTACG